>JAZUPL010000032.1:0-26235 GCA_045605175.1 Eubacteriales bacterium
GATATTTTACTGCATTTGTAGATATCCGTGTAAAAAATAGGCATCGGATTTTGCTCCGATGCCTGACTCGTTATTCGGTTGTGTCAGATTGCACCTCCATGGCAAGCCTTGCTCCGAGGCGGAAGGCGTATTCGAAGATTGCTTCTTCTGCCAGACTCGCGTATTCGCTCCAGCAATCGTGGAACTTTTCGAATATCTCCTTCTGCTCGTCCGTGAAGCTTTTCTCCAAGTCCTCGTGATGCCTTGACATGTACCCAAGGAGCTCTTTCATCTCCTTTGAGTTTGTTCTGCTGTCCTCTTGCGGTATGATGTTGCCGTGCCACAGCTCTTTTATAATGCTTTCCATAGACTGCACCTCCTGTTAGCACAACACAATACCACAAAAGAGAGAGAAAGTCCAGAGAAAACGAAACAGTTATCAATTAAGTAACGTTTTGCGAAATAAATATAGGCAATCCCACAGAAGTAACTATATATGAGCATTCAAATCCCGTATAATCTTCATCCCCCACAGTAACAATTTGATGTCGTGATGTTTCAATCTTGTGTGCTACATGACATTCTATTTCATATAAATTGCCTATTATATCGCTAACAATTAATGTGAGTTTGTTTACTGTATGAGCAACAGGTATACACCAATTGTTTGTTGTTTGAATTCTACAGCCCACATTAGGTTCCAGAATTTCTTCTGCCGTGAATTCGTGATATTTTCCGTGAACAAAAACGCCTTTAATTATAATGTTTTCCGAAGAAATATTTTTTATATCAAAATTCTTGATGTTAACAGAATAGAACACCTTATTTTTTAGAAGAGCAAGATCTTCCTTCTTTTCGAAATCTAATCCTTTAGTAATATTAGCATTAACTACGACTGGCGGAAGCTTGTCCTTATCAAAGTAGGCTCTTATATACGGAATATGTTTTTTTCGTTCTTCCTCTTTTCGTTCGGTTTCGACTCGTATCAAATCTTCTTTTCGTTTCTCATTAGTATCTTTAATCGTCCAAGCTACACCGACCAATGTCAACAATCCACCATACACGGCTGCCGTGATTGAGAGTACGATAGTTTGCAGGGCATCGTCGGGAATAAGGAATATCAAATATACGGTAATGGCAATGCCCCATAAGAAGTCCTGCAACAGCCCCCACCAATGTTTTTGAGCGTTGGAGAGAAAGGCTCTTGCGAGATTGTAAAAGATATATACCATCGCCAATCCGCCAAAAACGAACTGCAACGTAAGCCAAAGTGTTTGCGACTGTTCATCGGCAGTCCAATAATTGAAGATTGCCATATAGAACAGATCCATCAGCCAATAAAAGCCAACGTATTTCCAACAAACCTGCAAAGATGTTTTTATCTGATCCTCGGTGCACTCTTTTGCCTTTTTCAAGAAGCTACGCATTCCGAACACGAAGATCGGCAGAAAAAGAGCAACTAAAACAAATATAGCCCACCACCAAGTATAAGCGGTATCGTAATAATTGATAAAGAAGGCACTACTGAAAATTACTACGATCGGAACAAGTCCGAGATTTCCTAAAAAATCAAATATCGGATATTTTGAAGGAGTTTTCGGTTTTTTGAAAACGGTTGCAACTGCAGAAACAACAAACAGCACGCATGACGGATACCATACGAATTTTGCAACAACATCATTTATTTTGCTATGTAAAAATGGCACAACAACAAACGCAAGTAACGTTGCGATACCAATAATTGCAACTATTACTTTCGCAGAGATTTTCAAAATCTTTAATGCCTTTTCTTTTGCTTTTGAAAAATCACGCTTTTTTACTTTATTTTTTGCCATGGTGTCCTCCTGTCTTATAATTTTTCTGCTTTGGATATTAAATACCGTACCCGTTCTCCTTGCTCATAGTTGCATGACATGTGATCAAAGTATTTGTTTTTGGTTGAACTTTTACGAATTAATTGCGTTAATATCGAGGAGAGTAAATTATAATTTGTAGTAATCAATCAATTTTGTTTTCAACTGGTCTTGAAGCACTTGATAATTACCATTAAAACGAACTTGCTCATACATTCTGATGTTTGAGGGCGTATGTTCATCAGCCTCGGCATCGGTTCCGTTATGTATAATGATCAAATCCTTTTTGAGTCCCATAGCATACCCAATTTCATGAGGAATGTTTGGACGCCCACTACTCAAATCGGCAATAACCAAACCCGCACTCTGAATCCCTCTAAATACACGATCCGAAATTTGATCTGTTGAGCCTTCTGTGTGTTGATCTACTCTGACCAACTTCAGGGAAACATGCTTTTCACGATTAACTTCGTCAATAGCTCTTCTTATTGCGTGCTCATTTTCATTATACTTCTCGTTGAAACACCGAGAGAGGAAAATGGTTTGTTCGGTTGAGTCACGGTACTTATCATAAATTGTCCAGATGCATTTTGCGTTAATGGAGGCATTTTCGGCAGAATCGCGTTGTACATCTGTTACTTGATATTTATTTGCCCAGTCAACAAAATTGTTCTTGTAGGCTTCATAGCTTTTTTCTGTATCAAATGCTGTTAACTCAATCCAATAATAAAACAGACTTAGCAAAAAGAATATGCCTGATGCAATAGACAATTCGTGATCACTAATCGGAGTTGCATGATTCAATGCTTTCGACACAGCCGTAAAAAATGCATCTATACTTTCCGCAGTTTCAATTTTTTGTGCACACCCTTCCTCCGAACTACTTTCGTTGGCAGAGTTTATAAAAGAAATCAAATCAACAACTATGGTTATCAAGTTTTCGTTTACCCATTTTATACTGTTTAGTTTTCTGACAACCAATGGTTTTTCTTTTATGAATTTGCGTGCCAGCAAGTACTCGAAACCGAACTTGTCTATCAACTCATCGTCTGAAAAATCAGTTTCATTTCCTGCGGTGATAACAACACTTCTCAACAATTGCTCAGATTTTATAGGAACAGCTTTAGAATTGATATTATGAAAGATGGTTTTTTCATCTTTCAGTGGCGTACCATCAGCAAAAAGAATAATACAAAAAGGAATCAAATATGAGCTTTTAACTTGTCCTTCGGATATCAATTTTTCAAAAGCTTTTAGTCTGTGATTACCATCCACCCGACGAAATGGTTTTGATTCAGCAGAATTAGGAATCTTTATTTGATAAAGAAATCCATTTTCAACTGCTTTTTGTTTTTTGAATACAACGCCATTTTTATTAGACGCGAATCCTTTGCCACTTCTAATATCCTCTATAGCATTTACCTCACCATTTGCATTAGGTGCGTAATAATCGTACTCTGCTGTATATGCAAGAACAACTTCCGGGCTAAAACTATTAGAGCCCGATGTAATAAATTTTGATATGTCCTCTATATGTTGAGGATCTTCCGGACGCTGATAATGTGGGTGGGGATAAGAACTATCGACAATATCCGTATATTTTGCATATCCTCGAATTGTACACGTTCCACCGAATGATTCGCTAAATATTCCTGTAAGTGTTATCATATTGTCTCCTCATTTGTCATTCTTGTATTTGTGAATAAGCGACCGCTTCATCAATCTTATACATCAACATGCTTGCGTACATTATTCTTCGCATTGCATCGTCTTTTGAAATTGTTATGTTAGAATGTGCCTTGGGATTGCGTAATGCCGCCATCGCTCCCTGCAACATAAACATTAAGCCCTTTTGTTCGTTCATGCCTGTATCGGTCGATATATCACACACCTTAAGCATTGGATTGTTGGGAGAAAAAACAGTTGTCATTGCTGCATCGCCATCCGGAATTTTGGTAGCGGTAGGATTGAGCTTTTTATATAACTTTTTTACTCTGTCGTTAATCTCAATGAAAGCATCTTCAGCCGCATTTGCGTAATGTCCATCCAAAAACAACTGTTTAGATACCGATTCGATTCTTGGATGAAGTAATCCCCAAACACTTTGGGTTGGGTTATTCACTTCGTTTATAAGAGCTTTGAATATAGCCAATATTTGACCATACACCTGAGGGTCAATATGTCCGTAATCAATAAACAAGTGATCCTTAAGTCCGAACAATTCATTGCTAAAATGGGGATATTCCGTAGCGATAATTTGAGATATATGAATCAAATCATTTTTGACAACGGTAATCTCCATTTGGTTGTGTGGTGCAGCTACCCAATTTTGAAAGTTGCTCATACAAACCAAACCACGAAATACATTTTGTATTTTCTGCCAATCTGTGAGTTTAATTACCCCATTTACCACTTTTGCTTCTGCTTTTTTATCGATCACTTTTACTCTCCTAATAATTCCTTCTCAAACTGTTTCCTTGCTTCTTGCCATTCTTGTTCGGCTTGAGCGCGCATTGCTTTCACTTGAATTCTGAAGGCATTTGCTTCCGTTGCAAGTTGTTCTTGGTGCTCACAAATATCAGGGAAAGGAAGCTTAAGCATGTCCTCTCTATTCAAACGATAACGGCTTGGTGTTGATCCACGCGCATGAGAATACATAAGATCTCTATAATATCCAGTCTTTAATACCGCCATTACTGCTTCGGGATCATATCCGGGCTTACATCTTAACACTAAGAACTCAGCGGAAGCAATGGTTGTTCTTTCAAGTGAGCGAACCATAACAATTTTCTGATTCAATATTGTTGGGCCAAGACGGGCTACCAATATATCTCCTTCTTGAACCTCAAAGAACGTTCCTTCAACCTCGTTAGCAGGCTGAGTTCTAATTTCTTCAATATCAAGTGGTTGATTTGACAAATCGTCAATTCTAATCCAGTCAATTACTTGCTTTTCAAAGATAGTAACATTGACTTTTTCATCAACTACGTCACAAATGTCAGATATTTTAATATCGCTTTGTGTTTTAGTTATAGAAGCATAACGCTTGGCATCAATTACCCCATCTATATCGCTCAAATGAATTGCAAAACAAAGTCTGATTAATTTATTGTTTTCAAGAGCAAAATATTTTACTACTTTTTGCTCAATGCCAATTAATAGTTCAGTAGCTTCTGTTAAACTCTTTCTGTAATTACAATACCCCTGACTTACAATCTCAGAAAGTTTTTCCTCGTCACATCCAACAGGAATTAAAATATCAGCAATATCCTGTGTGGTTATTTTTTGCTGAACTTGTCCACTCACATTTCTTTCAAGTAACGTTTGACCGACAACTGAAAGCAGATAATCTCGAATAAATGTTGCAGAACATTCTCGGATGTTTTTTATTGCAATTATATTGGCGGATATATTCAATTTTTCAAAAGTTTCGTCAACAATAGCACACTGTCCCAAAGAGCCTCTTTGAGAAATAACAATATCGCCTGCGGTCACTTGGGTTCGCTTTAAGCTATTACCCAAAGACTCAGGTATATAAATTAAATCTTCATAATCCATATATCCATCTTTCGATATGTTAGTTATGCGAATTAGAGGAATACCTGTTTCTTGATAATCACTATTTTTTATTGCACTACCAAAAGGACCACATATCACATCAACAATTTTACCAAGCGGTTTTAATTTTTTGCCAAATCTTTCACGCAATTTATGCTCGAGTATAGTGTACTTTGGAAGGTTATAGTTTATATCGATTCGCTTTTGGATATCCCCCCGTTTGACAGCGAAGACGCAAAGGTCATTCGCATCGGGGGTTATGCGAAAAAAGGTGTTGCGTCCTTTTGGAATTCCTCAAATTTTGCCACAATCTCATCAAGCTGAGATTCGGTCTTTCTTCCTGTAGCATCATATCCAATCAGTTCAGGAGCCGCCATAAATATAGCTTCCTCTCCATTGGGCTTTTCATTTGCCCTACGCTTACGAACGAAAATAACAGATGCCTTAACGCCTGCACCAAAATGAGCAAAGGCGCACTGAGGTAAGCTCACAACTGCGAGAAGTTGGAATTTTTCAAGTATAAAATCACGGACATATTGCATAGAGCTGTTTGTCAAAATACCGTCGGGCAATACAATGGCAGCCTTACCTGTTCCGTGCTTTAAGAACTGCCAAATACGCTCAATGAAGAGAACCTCGGAACTTTGATTCTTACGAGGTTTCTTTTTACCCTTAGCATCAATAGCATGACCGAGTTCAAAAGTTGTTAAGTATGGTTTTTCAGCAAGATTGATTGTAGCACCAAATGGAGGATTGGTAAGAATCAAGTCAAAGCGATTCTCCGCAAAACCTCTATTATGATCGTGCATCATTGCAATACTTTCGAGAGCATCGTGGCTAATAACATTGGTATGACCGTCATCGTGGACGATCATGTTCATTTTTGCAACACGGGCAATTTCGTCATTGATTTCAATGCCGAAAAGGTGTTTAGCAGCAAAATCATGCCAATAGTTGAAATAATCAACCGTGCCTTTTTCATAATAGTCGCCTGCCTGCTGACGCATATAGTCAAGAGCGTGCAGAAGGAAACCACCCGTTCCGCAGGAGGGATCAAGAACATCCCAATCTTGTTGTGGCTTCATCATTTTTACGCAGAATTCGATAATAGGACGAGGCGTAAAGTACTGACCGAAATCACCTTTGAAGAATCCATCCATAAATTGCTCAAAAGCAACACCCTTAACATCAAGATCGGTTTTGCTTAAATTGATAGCTTCCAAGTGAGAAACTACTGTTCTAAGAACACGGTCATCAACCTTAATAGACTCCGTAAACACCTCGGGATCTTTTACCTTCTGCTCGTTATACAACGCATTGATTCGCTCTGCAAGTTTAGAGGACGGCTCGTGAGTTTTAATTTGGAACTGATAGGGCTCGCCCTTCTTTCGAGGCTTCTGCTCGTCGCTGATTTTAACAAAGATAAGTTTGCAAAGCTCACCAAAAGCAGTGGGGGGAGAAAGACGACCACCGCCCCACAAAGTTTGATGACACTTTTTGATTGCTGCAATCAAGTCCTCGCGTGCGACAGGTCTGATATCGTTGGCAGTACCTTTATAAAAACGATACTCTTGAACCTTTCCATACTGCTTAGGAAGATCCGCAACAATATTTTTTTCTCTTTCGAAGATTCCATACTCGTCAGATACTTCTAACACGCGACGAGTTCCACCTGCAATAATTACAACATATTCTGCACGAAGCTTTACCCAAGAAGCGTTACCAACACCTTGCTCGATTGCCTGATTGAACTCGGCATCCGTGACACCCTCTTTTTTACACTCTACAACAGCATAGGGGCGAGTGCAAGCATCATCGCTAAACACAACGATATCTGCGCGGTCGGTAGGCAAACGATCGGGAATCGTAACCTCTACTCTGATTCTATTTGCCTGATACTGATATTTGTAAATTAATTCAGCATAGAATTCCGCACGCACTTTTTCTTCGGGATCTTCGAAGTTTTCAGAATGGTTTTCGGAAGCAACGTAAGTAATCTTGCGTTTGCCCTCGTTTCCGCTTATAGTTATATATCCTTCCTTAATGGCTTTTTGAAGCGGACTCATAAACGCATCTGCAATCATATCATTTATATCAAACATATCAATTCTCCAATCTTTTACTTTCTATAAAGCTCGTCCAATGTTTTTCCGTCTTTGTCTTTCCATTCAACCCAACCGTTGATGCTACCGCCCAAAACAAATTGTCCTGCGGAGCTTGGGGAAGTAAAAGACACGGAAACAGTCAGTTTATATTTTCCGTCAACGCAAACAATGTTGCCATTCGCAAAAGCCGTTTGACGTTGCTTTTCCATCGTTGCGGAATGGCATTTGCGGTTCATATCGATTTCCGAACCTTCCAAAACCTCGAAGTGTTCACCATCATAAACACCAAAAGCAGTAATGCCGTTGCGTGTAGTATGTAAGGTGTTGGCTTCATTCAAGGTCACCTTGGAGTTATCCATCTTGTAACCCTGTGTTGCCATAATGAATTGAATTTCCTCGTAAACTTCTTCGATCAAGGGAAGGTCGTATTCATCGATCTCATACTTGGGGTTGACCGAGTTTTCTACCTTATATCGCTTGGCATCGTGTGCCTTGCCGATAGCATAAGCTTCAAGACCGCTTATCATATCAAGGGAGAAGGTTTTGCTGTCTGCCAAGAACATAATCGCCTTGTTCCAAAAATCTTTTGAGCGATTATGGTCATCAAGACGGATAACACCGTTTCGTGTTTGACCAATATAAATCTGAGCGATTTTATTATCATCATTCTCGCTGATGAGGTAGTAAATACCAGGGCGATTGATTCCCGAAAGCTTTTTAGCTTCCGACAGCAGAGGACGAGGAATAACGTAGGTTGTCATCGTTGAAAGGTGTCTGCGGATAGAGCGAATGCCATCAGGCTGACCGTTGTGATATATAATTTCAAGCTTTTTACTGATTGCCATTTTAATTCTCCTTTTTTGCAATTTCCGCAACTATAAATGCTTTAATTGCATCCCTTATTACAATGAGAGCATTTCTTTTTGGTAAATAGTCAAGTCGTGCGAAAGGTATATTTCCTTTGATACCTTCTCTATTTTTAGCATCTTCAATATACAAAACATAGTCAGCATTTCTTGAAATTTTATCATACAACGAATCTGCTTGACGTCTAAATAACCCCGAATCTGCTAATAACTCGTTAATCTTTTGAACTGTATCTTCGGCATCCTTTATCTTCTTGGCTTTATCGACTTTTGATGCTGTTTTTTGCGGTTTATCACTTTCGTTCCTCTGCCTATAAATTTCTTTCAGATCCTCGATTGCCACTTCGGGGGCTAGGGTATGGAAGATAAGCCAATTGCGGCTCATGGTTTCGGCAGGGGCTTGGCGGTAGATTTCCTTGCTATCCTCGCCCGTGGCGAAGTGCCAGAAACGGTAGAGGTAGCCTGCCCAATAGAGCACCTCTTTATCGTACACGGCGCCGCCCTTACTGAGTTCGGCGTTATCGGCGATCTCAGCGAGGAGATATTCTTCGCCAGCCCATTGCATGCGGTTGAACTTGGAGTCAAGTCCTTTTGCGACCTCTCCTGTCATAAACGCCTTGATGAAGGTCGCGCTATCGTAACCATTCGCGCCTGACAGTTCAAAAAGTCTGCCTTGTATATCACACATTTTCAGTTGGAGTTCGTTCATTGTGTCCTCCTAATCATTTCGCCTCGTCAAGTATCTCGTCGTAGAACTTTCCTTCGCGGCGGTAGTTCTTGCAAATGTCGTTTGCGAGTGTTATTCCTTTCTGTCTGTTGGCTTCGCTCTCGTCCTGAAGAAATCTGCGCTCCATCATGGAGATGGGGAGCTCCTTTTCAACGCGAACGGCTGCACACGCCTTTGCGGTGGTCGCCACGTACTGCTTTCCAAGCTTAAGCGCGGACAGGCTATTGACGAGTGCCATATCGGTGATACCGCCGGTAAAGAAGTTATCCAGCACGTAGAACATTCTGTCGTTTGCGATGCTTCCGATCACGAGATCCTTGCCTGCATCAAGTTGACTGTATTTCTCGTAAAATGCAGTGCCTTTGATCTGTTCCATTCTACCGCGATGGTAGGCAACGAGCATTGCCCAGTCGAGGTCGGCTTTGATCTCAATGGAGTCAAGCTCGCGCATGTCGATCGACACGATGTAGAACTTGGATTTTTCAAAATCGCAGATCAGAGTCAGCGGTTGCCCAGGATCAGTTCCCATATAAAAGCCCTTGCCGAAGTCACACATCTCACGGCTCTTGGGGGCGATATCGCCAACGATACCAGACTTTGAACCGTGGTAGAGCAGGATTCGTCCTTCTTCAAGTGCGATTTCTTCGGCTGCGTTTCTGATCTTATCGAGGATCATCTGATAGACGGGAACGCCCTGCGCCTTGCAGTATTCGTAAAGGGTTGCCTGCGCCAATTTCGTGGGGATTGCACGACCGTTCTCCCAACGGTTGATGGTCGCAAAGGTCACGCCCAGCTTCTCGGCGAAGTCGGCTTGGCTCAGCCCCAAATATTCTCTTATACTCCTGATTAGCTTTTGCATTTTATGCCTCCGCTTTGTATACTCCACGCGAGCCGATCTCTGCGATATCGGGCTTTCGCCCATGTTGCGCTTCACGCAACGCTCGCGGAGCAATCTGCCTCGGTTCACTTGCAAGCGCGCTTGCAGATGAACCTTGCGTTGAATATAACAAGTATTATCATTTCCATTATACCAAATGTTATATCGTCTGTCAATAATTATTATATTCTTTTATGTAAACTTTTTTGTAAAACAACGGCGGAAGGAAACAAATATATCAGTTCTCCTTGAACTCTCAGCTGCTTTGTGGTACAATGATGCTAACAACTTAATCCGTTGTGGCGGATTTGGCGGACAGAATGTGGCTTGCCACGGGGGATATTAGGGCGGATTTATCTAAAACTTTTTCTAAAAAATCTTTAGAAATTGTTTTAGAAGCGGAAATTCTTGCACTGCTTGAGGTTTTGGATTTTGGGAAAGGCAAAACGCCGAAAGCCCTTGATAATCAAGTGGAGAGTATCTGCAAGCTTGCTTGCAAGGACGCTCACGCAGATTGCTCCGCGAGCCTTTGCCTGCGGCAAAGAAACGCAAAGCGCCACCTTGAAAAAGGTGACGCTCGCGGGGAGTATTTTACTGGGTTTTCAGCCTCTTTTAAGTTCCGTTAAAGTCTGATATTTTCTTCTAAAATCAGCTAGTGTATTACGCCTTGAAAACCGTTTGCCTAACCGGCACGGGGGTTCGAATCCCTCAGCCTGCGCCAAAAAATAAGGAACAGTAGATTGATACAATCGTATCGACCTACTGTTTTCTTTTTATCGTTAAAAGACCGCTATTCGTAAAATTACCGAATTAGTGTTCTGCCCAACTCAATATAATCCATTTTACATAATGAATAGGTGCTTATGCGACCGTTGTCGCTAACTTGTATTTTTGCGTTTTCAAGAGTTATCGTTATAAGCGAACCGTCCGCCATAGTAATATGCAATTCGTCATAATACCAATGGTGGAAAATGCGGATTGAAACAATTTGTTCGGCAGAAATACTACCTTCAGGAGTTTCAAACATTAGAGTGGCGCGGTTAATAATGCAATGCAAGGACTTTCCCCAATCATTAGCATATATGAAATCGGCGG
The DNA here is from genome assembly GCA_045605175.1 of Eubacteriales bacterium. Classification (GTDB taxonomy): domain Bacteria; phylum Bacillota; class Clostridia; order Oscillospirales; family CAG-272; genus UBA1740. Next base: position 11,061 of record JAZUPL010000032.1, read on the forward strand.
GTATGCATTTTTCAAAAAACTCATTTGCGCTTGTGCCGAAAGAAGCTTTGCCGTCATTATTGATATACTCTACAAGGTCTTGATAGTGGTCAAACCAAACATTATCCGAAAAAAGTAGAAACCGATTCAAGCTCGTCATCCTCAAAGAACACAACGGCATTCACCCACGCCTTAATGGGGATTTGTTTTCGCAAAAGATATATACCTCTACCGAGCTGTTGGAATGGTGATCTCAGGAGCTTTGTATGTGTCTCTCCCGTCCACCTATCCGTTTTTTCTTGTAAAAAGCCATCGTAGCGTTCTGTCAGACATCCCTTCCAACGCTTAACTTCTATGGCAAATAACTTATTATTATGGAGTACCAAGAAATCAATCTCAGCATTGCCGTCAGGTGTCGAAATGACTACGTTTCTTTTGATTTTACACGAAGGAAGCTCACTGTGGAGCATATATGTAAATTTATCCTCACCGTAATTACCATAACGCTTTGCTTCGTCAACATACGGAATAGAAGGCTCCCGTGCTCGTATAAAAAACATTTTTATTTTATGAAAAAACGCTCGTATTCCCACGGGATGCCTCCTCGAATATTTAATATGCTAATTATATATCTTTTTTGTTATTATTTCAACCTGTTACAATCAAAATGATTATCCTCGCGAACCCATCATTCGCATTCTATTTAATTCTTCTTAAATTGACATACCACTGTTAAATACTTTGGTAATCTTATGTTTGAGCATCGACCGAACTTTTTGTATATTCTAAATAATATCTATTAAATCTACCCTTGTTAAAGATGATAAAAGTGTATTTTGTTCGGTTTTTCATAGTGAAGGTTGCCACGGGGAAAATTATCCACTTCCAGGCAAGTTCTACTATCTCGTCAAGGGGCAAAACAAGATTTCTATATGCTTTATCCACAGTGAGTTTGTTCGTCCTGAAAGTGAGAGAGGTGTCATCAAGGTACAAAGCGCCACCCAAAATGCCATTGTGACACAGACTGCATATAAACGACTTTTTCATTTTGTTTCCCTCTTTATTTGTCAAGACTATTTTTCTTTATTATACATCTATTTCCCTAAATTTTCAAGCAAAAATCGAGTTTTCATAGGTTTTATCTGTTATGTGTTTTTTGTGGTTTAGTATTATTTTTCTTCCAATATATTGACATTTGATGATAATATATGTTAAAATGTTGTATATATTATTCTTCGAGGTGGTTATGGAAACCAATTTTTTGCTTGACAGTATGGCGGGGCGAGAAGTAAATCCCCTCTTCATCGGTCGGAAGAAATGCGACAGCGGTCACTGTGTCGGTCCTTTTGTACGAGAGTATTATCTCTTGCATTTTTGCCTTAGTGGCGAGGGGGTACTTCACGACAGTCGAGGCGAGCATAGGGTTTCGGCGGGACAGTTCTTTGTCATCAGACCAAACGAGGCTACAACCCACACGGCGGACCAAAAAAAACCCTGGGATTACGCTTGGATTGCCTTTGACGGCGACGGTGCAAGTTGCTTTGACGGATGCAATTCGGTGTGTGATACTCCGGGTGACTTGGGCGAAAGACTGGCTGACTATGTAAATGATGAAATTAACACGGGTGAGGGTGTACTATCAATTCTTTACGAACTTATATACCGACTTTTCCGTCTTGAAGACAACGGGGGCGGCAACGAAAGAGTCAGAAAGATACGCTTACATATAAAGTACAACTATATGCTACCTCTGACGGTGGAGGGGCTGGCTCGCGACTTTGGTTTTGAGAGAAGTTACCTTTACCGACTGTTCAGAGAGAGATACGGCAAGGGTGTCAAGGAATACATTTTGTCGGTAAGAATGCAAAAGGCATACCGCTTCCTCGATGACGGTTACACTGTCAAGGAATGCGCGCACCTTGTCGGCTATGAGGATGAGTTCAATTTTTCCAAGGCTTTTAAGAAGTACCACGGCATTTCCCCCTCGGCAGTAAGACGGGGAATTGTTTAAGCGATTTTCATTTTTTAACCCGAAAATGCGATTTATCCTTTACATAAACAAAGACGGCAGAGGCCTGCAAGTGGCTTCTACCGTCTTTGCTATTAAATTGCGTCGGTTACAAATCTTACAATACAGAGAATAATACCTACAAGGCCATAGAGGTCAAGCAGGCTACCGAGAATCCACCATACCACACCAAGGAAGGGCACGAGCGCTCCAAGCACGCCTATTACAATACCACCTATCGCACAAATAATGATGAAAACTATAAGATTAACGACAAAAGAGGAAACGTCGCCCTTGGTTACCTTAAAGGGGAGGGGCCACAACTTTTTAATTGTATCCATTTGAAATCTCCTTTCTTACTTATTTAATTATATGCAAGGCTTTTTCTTTCTTGCACTTATATTTTATTACAGAAGTGTGTAAAAATCAAGTCTTTTCTAATTAATCAACCCATTTGTTTTACTTTTGTAATATCGCTCTTCTATGGGGAGGAAAAATGAGCGCAAATTCTCTACATATTCTTCTTTACTCGTTATATATGCAATCCCATGTTCGGCATTCGGCACAAGAATGAGTTTTTTCTCGCTAACGCATACCTCGTGATTTTCTACCGACATCTCAAAGGGAACGAAACTGTCACACTCACCATGGGCAAATACCACGGGAATTTTAGCACGGGTCAGGGCTTCACGGGGCGATGCGCAGTCGGGATCAAAGCCGCCATACACCAAAGCACCCATACGGACAAAGGGGTAAAGCAGTTTGTCGGGCAGATGCATATCGCGTATAACCTTGCAAATTATCTCTCTTGGTGAGGTGTAGCCACAGTCGGCAAGGGCGCAAATAACCTCGCTCGGCAGGTCAAACTCGCTCGCCATCATTACGGTTGCCGCACCCATAGAAATGCCTGTAAGAATTATGGGACGATTCGGGAATTCCCGAGTAACATAATCAACCCATGTTAGAACGTCATAGCGCTCCTTAATGCCAAAGGATATTACTCTTCCGCCACTCTTTCCGTGGGCTCGCTGGTCAACCAGAATGGCACTGTGCCCTACCCTCTTGGCACGCTCTACCCCAACACAGAAATCCCTATCTCGACTGCCACGATAACCGTGGAACATTATCTCAATAGGTGATGTAGGTGTGTGCTCGTAATATGCACCCCAGAGGGTAAGTCCGTCGGGTGTATTAACCGATATTTCTCGACACGGGGTGGCACGAAGATCATCTATCCAGCGTCGCATACTTTCTAAATATGGCTTGTAGCCCTCGCCGTTCGGCAGATTGTAGCCGTCGGTTTTTGCCCCCTTTTGCGATAAGAAAACCATATAAAAGCATATAAATGCGACAAGAAAGGCAAGAGCCAAAAGACCTAGCAACACTATACCAATTATTATAAATGCGTCCAGCATATTAGTCCTCTTTTAGTTTTTTCTTTATTATAGCACGCTTGAAAATCCCCGTCAATTATCTCTTGCGTTTTTTCGTCTTTTTTCTATGCTCAAAAACACTCCTCTACTCTAAATCCCGATGAAATCAGGAAAATGAAAGAATAATTAAAGCAGATGCGCATATAATAATATAGTAAAAACATTTTCAAAAGCAAGCGCTTGGCGACCAAGGACAATAGAAAAAGTAAAAAGTAAATTGATATTATAATGTAACAAAACAATTTTAACAAAAAGTGAAAAAGGTCTTGACTTTTATATTTAGTAGTGATATAATAGTTAGGCAAGTGTGAAAGAAGCACGGTTAACTGCCGGAATGGCGGAATTGGCAGACGCCCGGGACTTAAAATCCCGTGAGATTTTTTCTCGTACCGGTTCGACCCCGGCTTCCGGCACCATTATATCGCGGAGTGGAGCAGTCTGGCAGCTCGTCGGGCTCATAACCCGAAGGTCATGAGGTTCAAATCCCATCTCCGCTACCAAAAAAGATTCCATAGTCGATACAATTTCCGCTATGGAATTTTGCTTTATATGCATAAAACAGCTCATTTTTGCCCTTTTACCGCTCATTTCGGCGGTTTTGAGGGCGTTTTTTACTTTATCAACGATAAATCCGCCATCCTCTGCCCGGGTAAGACAGAAGTGGCGGATTTTGTATCGTTCAAGGGTTTAATCGTTCAGGGAATTGATATTAAAATCCAAAGAGACTTTGCTTGATATATAACGAACGGCTTTTACAAACTAATTTCCCATATTCGGGATGCAACTCCTCAATAATATATCTTGCAACGAGTTCCAAAATGATATTTACATCATTTATATGTTTATAATTGTTGCTATAATCATACCTAGCATCAATACGTCCGCCCGAAGCATGCGCAGCGGCATTCCTTCCGGTTTCATATACGATTTCACCAATACTTTTGTTTTTCAAATATGGATGCCTTTGCCACTCAGTTAGAATTTTAAGAGCCTCTTTTTTCAGTAATGCTAAAAAATCATGACAAATAGATTTCTTTTTTATGTTAACAACCGAATTATCACGATCCAATTCAGCTTTTCCATATTCTATATAGTAAAGCGGAATATAATTGTGAGAGAATATTTGAGATACATAGTAATCAATTGCATCTTGAACATTGTAATTTGAGGGTCTAAATATTTTTTGATAATGATACTTTGCGCCATATTCAAATACTCTATAGAGAAAAACACATCTAGGAAGAGGTTCAAATTGTTTTAGCGACGCATGATATAAGCTAAATATTTTTTCATGAGATGTTGATGGAATTTCAACAATGTCTGTGTTATATCTAGCTTTTAGAATTGGCATTACAATTGCTGTAGGTTTTTCTTCATAATCAGCTTTGAAATATTTCTTATCTCTTATTCTTATGATATCTAGGAAATCAAACTGCTCATATAATTCGCATAGTTTACGATTGAAGCTGGGGTTTGGAGTAAAGAGAAAGTATGGTTGAGCATTAAAATACGAAAGTATATCTACAATTGCATTTTTGGTGGATTCCTCGGTCTTTTCATTATAAGATATAGAACAGCTGTGTGAATCCAACGATATTATTGAACAATCTCTGTAAAAAACTCTATCATTTTTGTATCGATTTATTTTATATGGTCCGATATATGTATATAGAGTGTTTGCGTATTCGTATGGATGTTTTTTCAAACAGTAAATTTCACAATTTACTTCCGTAATTTTTCGCATCAAGGTCCTTTTCAAATAGTAGAAAATAACATCTGATATGTCTCCTTCTATCTGTTTTTCAAAATAAGACTCGAATGCCTTTATTATTTCTAAATCATTAAGATTGCCGTTTTTCCATTTTATTATAAAACTGCCACTTTCAATGTTTTTTAGCATCGTCTTATAAATTTTAAGGTTTGATTGCTCTATTTTCAAATAAATTGAATTAAGATTTAATTTTTCTTCTATAGATACACATTTTCTTCTTTTCTTGTGTACAGCTTGAATCAATTCAAAATACCCCTTGACTTCAAACCATAATATAGCCACAACGACTTCTTGTGGCTTGGAACTATTTAGTTCAATTTCATTAGTTTTAATAGAACGCTCTAAAAAAGAGAGTTTCTTTTCAATCTCGTAATACATATCGCACCTCCTTTAGATATATTATTATATCACATTTAAGATTATTTGTAAAGAACCCCAGCTTAAGGCAGCAATGCATCACCTTAAACTGGGTTTTGACTTTAAATTAAATCATAACCGTTATCTCGCTGCCATCCTTCAGCGAATACACCAGGCGGTCATCGTTATATACGGTTACGCGGTCGACCACGGCGTGCCACAGTTTTTCGTCAAACTCGATGGGCGGTGCTTCAAGCTCGGTGAGCTCGGTGAGCATACCGCTGATGGCAACCGACTCCGCAGCCATTCGCTTGCGCCTTTCGGTGAGCCGTTTATGCTTTTCCTCCTCGGTTCGGAAGCGGTCGGTGAGGTCATTGTAACGGCGGCGGTAGTGACGGATGCGATTTTAAGGATTGCATTTTGGAAGAAGGATTAACAGAAGTCCCCGACATCGAAACACTTTTAGATGATTTGAAGGCAAAGGGATATAAAGAGCTCCATTAAGATACACTATATAAGCACATTCGACCTAAAAGATAAATACCAAAACTCGGCTTGCCCTCCCCGGGTAGGTCGAGTTCTTTTGTGAATAATTGATCTTGCTTTTTTTATAAGAATATGTTACAATTGAATTGTGATTAACACTTGTATTCTGTTGAAGGGAGGATGGACCAGTGAAAATAATGAAAAATGCTGTGGCAATTGTGCTAATTTTTTCGATGTTCTTGTTTATATGCATCGGGTATGCCTCATTCACGGACAATATGTCTATCACTGGTAGTGCTAATACTACGCCCATTCTACCTGACCTGTATATCACAGAGGTTTCCCCAAAGAGCAGCGCGGGGGTGACGGTTAACACTACAAGCGGAACGGTTATGTTTGCAAAGGTTACGGGAAGCGGCAGTGCAACATTTACCATAGAAATCATAAACATCTCGGAAACCATCTATGTTTTTGACCGTGTTATAGACGGTGCTGAAATGGATCTTGAAGGTGTTTATTCCGGCACTGATATCACCTATGCGTTAAGCGGAATTTCTCGCCTTGACGAGGTTTCACCAAACGGAGGCACTATTTCGTTTAATATTACAATTAATGTGCCAAGGGGTGTTACTACAGAAAATTATATTTTGAAATTTGGCTTTATTCAGAAAACCGGCACAGAAATTCTGCCCGGAAACGACGAACATCAAGTTACATTCCAGTATAACAACGGTCAACCTGATGAAACAGTACTCGTTCGCGAAAACGACTTTGTACCAAGGCCACAGACTCCAACCAGAGGAGGTTATACCTTTACGGGTTGGTATACCGATGCGGGATGCACCTCTGCTTGGAACTTTGAAATTGACAGAGTAAGCGGTCCTATGACACTATATGCCGGTTGGGAAAAGAATGCACCGACAGAATATACCGTAACATTCAGGCCAAATAATGGGGATGTCAGTCGCACTATCCGTGTTTTGGCAGACTCTTTGATACCTCTTCAACCCGCTCCAACTATGGACGGATATACCTTTATCGGTTGGTACACCGAAAGTGCTTGCACTACTGCATGGAACTTTGATACCGACAAGGTAAATTCGAATATTATACTCTACGGTGGATGGGAAATATACGTCCCACCTGTTCCGCCGGACTGTAACATTACCTTCAAGCCCAACAACGGCGATGCTGATACTACAATTGTCGTTTTGACCGGTGAATTTATACCAAGACCTACTGTTCCTCAAAAAGATGGGTACACATTTATTGGATGGTATATAGATGAGGCTTGTACCACTGCGTGGAATTTTGAAGTCAACAGGGTGGAAGGTCACACCGTGCTGTATGGTGGCTGGGAGTTGACGCCTATTGAAGAGACCGAAACACACACCATAACATTTAAGCCTAACAACGGCGATGCTGACAGTACCGTTACCGTGGAAACGGGGACTCTTATACCCAGACCTGCGTTGCCTACAAGAGATGGATATACATTTATCGGTTGGTATACCGACGCAGAATGCACTATGGGTTGGAACTTTGATACAGATTTTGCTACCTCGGATATGACACTTTACGGTGGATGGAAAAAAACAGAAACACCCTCACAGGGCGAAGAGTACCACAGCGACTTTATGGGTCTTGTCGAGGCTTTGCTGTCAAACAGCAACAGTTGTCTAAATGATAACGACCTTATCTTTGATGCGGTTATGGAATCGCTGACATCGAAAAAGCGCCCAAAGGAAGATGCTCCTATTCTCCATTGTAGCGTCAACAGTGTATCAGGCGGTACTATGTCCTCTATTGCATCCTTTGCAAACGCAAAACTAACAGAAGACCTCCACTTTATATTCGAGGTTGATCCCGACCCCGCATACCAGGACACTCGAATGAGACTCTATATGTACTACGGCAACGACATTGAAAAAGCAAACAACGGTGACGAGATTATGGTTTACCAGCAAATTGTTACCCGTGGAGCAGATGGTGTCTGGTTTGCAGACGGTACATATATCGGTGTAGCAACTGTTGGCAACTACTTTGGCGGCGGTAACTCGGGTAAGGATGTAAAAACAATAAGCCCCTATACCTGGAAGTCAACCGTGACTGCAGAGGAGTAATATAATCTACTCTGCTTTTATCCAATGCATAATATCAGCGGAAAGGTTGTTTGCAAAACGGGACGCGTACGCCCTTGCAAACCAAAGAATATCTTTTTATCATGCTATTAAGAACTCGGTTTACCCTTTTTGGTGTGCCGAGTTCTTTCCTTTTTGAGTTGTGGGTGGATTCTTCCTCTCGATTTTTATTGCTTTGATTCTTACCTTTTTTGTTTGCCTTTTCTATTATATTTTTCTCTTATATACTTATATAAAACTAATAAATTATGTTGACATATTTTTCTTTTTATATTATAATAAAATCGGCTTAAAAGGGTTTTATTGTCCTTTCTGCAAGGGACTTTATTGCTTTTTGAAATCAATAACATATTTAGTATAATAGGGAGTTAAAAATGGATTTTAAGAATATTCCTGTGACGGCGCAACCTGCCTATACATGGCTGTGGAATTCTACTATAACAAAAGAGGGGGTAAAAAAGCAGATTGACGAGATGTACGAGTGCGGTATTCGTGCTTTTTATGCACTCGGCGAGCCTGAATATTTCAGACCTCATTCCCGTAGGACCTACCTCTCTCCCGAATATCTGTCGGACGAATATATCGAACTTGTTCATTATGCCTATTCCTATGCCAAGGAAAAGGGTATGAATACATGGTTATACAACGAGGGTGGTTTCCCCTCGGGTATGGTGTGCGGAAAAATCCGCCGTGAGCATCCCGAACTCGCGCAGAAAATTATAAGAAGAACCTCGGTTGTTGTCAAGGCAGGCGAAGAATACACCCCCTCGGCTAAGCGCCTTGCCGCTTTTATTGACGAGGTAAGGGTAAAGGCAGGCGAGAAGTTTAGCACCGACACCACCGTGACCGAGTACATATACGAGGACAACAAGGGCAGCAAAAACCAGTCCGACAACGCATCTCTTCGAAATACCGAACTTTTCCTTGAGATGACTCACGAAAAACTCAAGGAGCGTTTTGGCTCGGCTATGGGTACTGACATCACGCTTATGTTTGACGACGAGGCGTATATGGGCGACTGGACCGACGGTCTTGACAAAATGTTCTTTGACAGATACGGCTATGATATGAACGACTATCTGCCCTATATCAAAAATGCAATTAAGCCCACAACCACCGAGCAGTACCGTGCTTGTAGCGACTACTTTATGCTCTGTGGTGATTTGGTCAGGGACAACTACTTCATTCCTATGAGGGAGTGGCTCAGGGCGAATAATATGTATTCGACAGGACACCTGGACCGTGACCACAGAAGTGACAACTGTCGCAGCAACCGTTACGGAAATACCCTGCAAACTCTTCGTGCCTTTGACGTGCCAGGCATTGACGTTATATGGAGCCAAATCCACTACTGTCAAAAGGGCAAGTGCACCGACGAGGGTATGCAGTTCTTCCCCCGTATGGCTTCCTCGGCTGCCCGTCAAATCGGTCACAGCACCTGTATGAGCGAGAGCTTTGCAGTTTATGGCGCACACGTTACCCCCGAAATGATGCGTTTCTGTGTAAACTACCAGGCGGTGCGTGGAATTAGCCTTTTCAACTTCATGGTTATTTCCTACGATAGAAAAACTGCTATGCCCTTGCAGTACCGTCCCAACTTCATCAAAGATAACCCCAGTATGGATAGACTTGCAGGCATCAATGATTATACCGCTCGCCTTTCCTATATTCTTCAACAGAGCAAGGCCGACATTGACACGGCTCTCTATTACCCTGCTCGCACCATTTGTGCAGGCGGCGAACTTGGCAAGAAGGCTATGGCTGCCTTTGACAAGATGGGCAAAATGCTTGAGGAAAAGGGAGTATCCTTTGACATTATCGATGAGGAATTCGTGGCTACCGCCACCTTAAAAGACGGCGTTCTTATTGGTGAAAATGTTGCTTACAAGGACGTATTTATTCCCATGTGTGACCTCGAACTCGAAGAGGTTATGACAAAGATCTCGGCAATGAGTAGCGAACTCCGTCCCGTGATAGGTCGCAAGGACAAGGGCATTATGGCACGTAAGGTTGTATTTGCCGACGGTAATGAGGGCTACTTCATTTGCAACTGCGGTGAGAATACAACCACCGATACGATAAAGATTACCTCGAATAAAAAGGTTTACTCGGTTGACCTTGACACGGGAAGGGTATATACCATTCCCTACACTAAGAGATGCGGCGTTATCAGGCTTCCCCTTACTCTGCTTCGCTCGGAGGGTGTGTTTATCCTTTTGACAGACGAGGAAATTGAGGCGGAAACACCCAAGAAGACCGAGCCTGTATGCACTCTCGACTCCTTTGAGTCCTATGTCAGCCGTGTTTATACCATTGAAAACGAAAGTGGTATGAACAACGTTTACTTCCAATCGGGCGAGGTAAAAGAGGGACTGTTCGAGTGGGATAAGGCATTCTCGGGTGAGGTTATGTACTCCACTATGCTTCCAAAACTTGACACGGGTGACTACGTTCTCGACCTCGGCGAGGTTAGATATACCGCAGTGGCATATATTGACGGCGAGAAAATAGGCGAAATTACTATGCCCCCCTATCGTATTCCCTTCCACTACGAGAGAGGAAAAACTCTCTCGATATCGGTGGCAAATATGGCGGCAAATGCTTGTGCTAATACCGAATATTTTGACGGGCTTGATATTCGTGACATCGGCCCATATCACAGCGAAAGCATGACAGAAAAGGAACAGAAAGAGCCGGGTGGCGGTCTGTTTGGCCCTGTTGTAATAGAAAAGGTTTGTAACTAAACTACTATTTCCGTATAGTTATAAATACAACCTAAACAAAAAGAACTCGGTATGCCCTCATGGGTTGCCGAGTTCTTTATTTTAATTTCTTATTGCCTTGTCGCTCTCTTTTAATTTCTTTATATCCTCAAGGTCCACCCACTCCTCTACATAGCCACAGTAACAGCAGATATATCTGTTTACCCCGACCGCGGAGAAGACGGTAAGTCCTGTCATAATATTGTTCCCTGCTCCGTAAGCACCTGCATAGCCGTCAAAACGGACTATATCTGTCGAGCCACACTTAGGGCATTGTTTTGAGTTTTTCATCCCTCTTTCTCCTTTTCGTGTATTGAATTTTAAGTATTTAGTATTAGAAAAGCACAAAAAGAGAGTTTCCCTCTCTTTTTGGATGGTTATTATCTACGCTTAGTTGTTTTTTCCCTCTGTACGTTCAAGGATAAGTTTGTATCCCCCTGCGCCTTTTTCAAGCGATTTGCTAACACGACTTATGGTAGCGCTGCTCATTCCCGTTTCTTCACACACTTCCTGATAACTGCGTCCTGCACGGAGCATTTTTGCAGCCTTTAATCGCTGGGCAATTTCGACTATCTCCTTGGTGGTGAGGGCATCCTCAAAGAATGCATAGCACTCCTCTACCGTTTCAAGCGAGAGTATTGCTTCAAAGAGGTCGTCAACCACCTGATTTCTTTCACACATATTAACTTCTCCATTTTGGATTGTTATTTTTTACGAGTTATGCTTTAGGTAACTAAATTATAACTTTTATATCCCGAAAAGTCAAGAGATTTTCTAATATTTACAATAATTTATTCTACAAACTCCTTAATTATAGCAAAAAACACGAAAAAGCCCTATGCAGAAATCTGCATAGGGCTTAGAAATTTATTCATAAATTATTTCTTGGTTACAGAGGTGATGTGGGTGTTTACGCCCTCGTACCAGTAGAGGAAGCCCTCGACATCAACGGTGTCGCCAACCTTAATGGTTTCTTCTACAAACGACTTGTAAACGTCGCTATCAGGATCTGTGAGATATCTCTCTACGCAGAAGTCATACTGGGTTTCGCCCTTGCTAACGGTAACATATATATCGTCACCGGGCTCGCCGTTCTTGTACTCGATAGCCTCGATTGTCATACCCTTGAATACAACGAGCTGGTTCTGGTAGTTGATGATGCTTTCCTTACCAATAAGAGTTGTAACATCAAGTGCAGGTGCAACATAGGTTGCGCTATCTTCAACGAACTCGAAGGTTGCGTTCATAATCTCAACCTCGCCAGCCCAAGCGCCCTTGGTACCGGTAACTTTGATCTTAGTGCCCTTAGTAAGCTTCGCAGCGTCTTCCTCGGAGCAAGCCATCTCATAGAGGAAGTATGCACCGTCAAGATCTGCCGCGTAAACGGTAATCTTGTTGTCCCACCAGGACTGAGTATCCTGAACGTAAGCCTCGATAACAACCTCTGCCTCTTGGTCAACGGGTATAGCCGCATACTGTGCGTAGGTCATAACACCCTCGGATTTAACCTTAATATCTTGATATTGCTCTTCGGTTAATTCAAAGAAGGGTGCGTTTCCGCAACTTACGAATGCAAAAACGAGTACACATACGATGACTAATGCCAAAAACTTTTTCATTTTTCAATTCTCCTTTTTATTTGACACTCTGTGCCTTTACAATAATTATACACAAAAAAACTGAATTGTCAAGATTTCTTCATTCTTTTATGCTCTTTAATTCTTATTATGGCATAATAAATGCCCATAAGCAACCATATAGACGCCAATGAAACAAGAAGAACTATCGAGCCAATCGGCCACGGGCCATTTACATGGCCTCCCGGAAGTCCCGAGTCGTTTGTACCACTGCCTCCTAATCTATAAAGCGATTTCATTGAGTCGTAAAGATTTAATGTCTTTTCTTCGTCAATGTCTTCGCCCTTTCTCGCCATCTTTGTAACCTCCTCGATTAACTGCCCTGCCGCATTTCTAAGCGAGGCGGAGCCGTTAAAGACCTCGGTAACAAAGGTGTTGTCAATGTTGTCGAGCAAAAGTTCGGTGGCGGCAATCTTTACCCAATAGTGTTCGTTATTGTCTTCTCCTCTTCGAGAGAGGTAGCCCCTGTACTCGTCGGAGTCAAGCGTATCGTGGGTTACGGGAAGGTAGCCCTCTGTTTTGGCATAGCCTGTCTGCACGTCCTTTGTTAAGAGGAATTGGGCAAAGAGCCAAGAGGCAAGAACCTCGCCACTATCCTGCTTGTTAAACACGCAGATAGACGGGCCTTGGGATATCATCTTGACGTTTTCGGTATCGAACTGGGGTATGGGGCGTACCACGGTTTCAAACTGCACGAGCGACTCTTCCTTTATATCAAGGTTGGGGGCATCCGAGCCCATCCAACTCGCTCCCGCCGTGGAGTCTATGGCGAATATACACTGTCCGCGGTTTAGGAAATTGGCAGGATAGGAGGAAATCTTAAATGTGGAGAACGACCTTGTATAAGCGTGCTCGTAGATTTCAAGAAGCAGGTCGGTGGTGGTATCGTTAAAGGCTAATATATCTCCCTCAGCGGTGGAATAGGGAGCGCCCAGTTGCTCTAACATTGATATCATCATATTGTCGGTGGACTTATAGATAATAGGTATAAGAACATTTTGACCGTTGACCTTGAAATTGCCGTCCTCGTCCTTTTCCATAGCCGCCTCTGCCACCTCGAACATAAAGTCCCAGGTCAGAATATCGGGTATGGTGTAGCCGAGAGCCTCCACATAGGTCTTGTTAATATAGATAGCCTCGGTGGAACGCATAAATGGTAGAGCGTACTGCTCGCCATCTATGACACCCTCATCAAGGAATTTTTCTACTATTTTGTCCTTTGACGGACCGTCAAAGCGAAGTTCACTTCCACCAAGTCCGTATTTCTCGTCCGTCATTAGGTCCCCAAGAGGCACTATCACGTTTTCGCCGGTCATATAGGTGGCGATGTGGTCGGGATAGGTTATACAGACGTTTGGAGTCGTGCCTGTGGAGATGTTGGTAATTACATCCTGATAAATTCTTGAATAGTCGGTATAGAGCTTGAGGTTTACCTTGATATTCGGATAGAGTCTCTCAAAATCGGCAATAGCCTTTTTATAGACATTAACTTGGTCGATATTTGTGTCGTTTTTAGCCCAGAAGGTTATCTCGTAATTCTTTCCGTCGGATAAACCATTTTCGGGAATCTCAAAGGGGGCAAGACTATCATCGCAAGAGGTTAAGGAAAGGAGCATAACAAAGAGGATAGAAAGAAACAAGAAGAGTGAAATAATTTTTCTCATCCCTTTGTACCTCCTCTGGAAACGCCCTCCATTATCTTGTCACGGAATACGAGGAACAAAATTATAAGCGGGAGCGACACGGCAACCACCGCCGCCATCATAGCGGGGATATTCTCACGGCCAAAGCCTGACTCACGAAGAGTCTGTATGCCGTTTGATACAAGGTAATAGGACTCCTTGTCGGTTATGGCGCGAGGCCAGATGTAGGAGTTCCAACACTCAATAACCTTTAGAATGGTTATAGTAATAACGGTGGGCTTAGAAATTGGGAGCATTACCTTCATCATGTATTTGAAGTCGGAGGTGCCGTCCACCTTTGCCGCCTGGTATAATTGGTCGGGTATCTGTTCGAAGTTTTCCTTTAACAGGTAAATGTAAAATATACTTGTCACGCTTGGGAGAATTAAACCTGTAAAAGTGTTTTTTAACCCCATTTCGGTGATTGTAACATAATTGGTTATAACCACAAGTTCGCCCGGTATCATCATAAGGGCAAGTATAAAGGTAAACAGAAGCGTCTTACCCTTAAACTCAAGGCGAGAAAAGGCGTAAGAGGCGGGAATGATAATCACGAGCATAAGCGCCGTGGTTAAAACAGTAAAAATCAGGGTGTTAAACAGATATTGTAAGAGGGGAACTTTGGTAAAAGCGTCAACAAAATTTAACACGGTGGGGTGGATAACATAGAGTTTAGGCACTATTTCACCTGCAAACTCGGAGTTCGTCTTAAAGGCAGTGAGCAACATATAGTAGAAGGGGAAAAGCACAACAAAAGCCCAAAGCGCAAGGAGTGTATACACAACCCCTGACGCTATTTTGCCACCGAGGGTGACGCCGCTATTTTTTTCTTGATTTTTCATACACGCCCCCCTATCAGTAATGTACCCGCTGGCGACTGACGAGCAGATTTATGCAGGTTATTGTAAGAACTATTACG
>JAZUPL010000033.1:0-10051 GCA_045605175.1 Eubacteriales bacterium
AACTTCCAAGAGTTGTCGCACGAAATCGCATATCGTGAGGTCAACGCACTTTTGTCTAAGGAGCAACTTGACATTCTTACGATTGAGCAACAAAACAAGTATCGTGAGTATGCCCTACAAAAGGAAATTGAGAAACTTGACTACATAGCAAGGCACGAACACAAAATCATCAAGGAAGGTATCAAAGCCGAACTTTACCAACGCAAGAAAGAGAACGCTATTGCACGCTATGGCTACCTCTACACTCCCACTATCGTTGAAACCATTGACAAAAACGGAGAGCGAGTGGAAGTCGTGGAATATAAGGACTTTACCATTAGCAAGACCATTAACCGTTTCAAAGAGTTCAACAGACGATTTAAGAACTTGTCTGCGGAAACTCGCAAGGTCATCTTCACTATGCTAAAAACCGCATTTTGGTTGCTAATTGCATTGGGCATAGGCTTTGGCTTGTATGGTCTTATTAAGTGGCTCATTGATAGCGGTGTGTTGAATCTCGTAGTCGGTGAACACGAACAAATTGTAAATGCTGCACAACGGCTCATTGTGCAACGTTGATAAACAATATATATATTGGAGGTAATTATGACGAAAGTTATTTTGGAGCGTGCAAAGAATGATTTGGAAGCACAAGCAAGAAAGGTTTTGGTTGAAGAAAAAGAGCGTTATTTGGCAGAAACCAAACCTCAACTCGACGCCTTTGTTGCTGCTACCGTTCAGTCCTACAATCAAGGCGTGCAAGAGTTGGCAAAGTGCCGTGACGAGGCTATTGCCGCCAAGCGTGCCGAGTTTGATGCAAGTGCAAACGCACACGCAGAGGTAAAGGCTGCCGCTATCGTGGCGCAAGCCGCTAAGTTGGCAGAGATGATTGCTGACTGCTCGGAGGAATAATATGGCTGATTTTGTGGCGTTTCTAACGGATAGCAATCTACAAACGCCGAACTACCCACGATACATTTTTTGGGTTGCCGTAATTGCGGTTGTTTTCGCAACGCAACTTATTAAGGTGCCGATTAAGACACTTATCGAAAAAAAGGTGAGTAGCGAACGTGCAAAAAATTGGCTTAGCCTTATCTATATGGTAATTCCTTTTGGCTTTGGTATGCTTGCAAGTTGGGTGCTAACATTCTGTGGCTATCCTTTCTCTTGGGAGTCTGGTGTTGTATGGGGGTCTATGAGCCAACCTGTGTACACACTCATTTCCAAGCTTGTAAAGAAGTTCAAGAAGAATGGCACTATCAACTTAGAAGAAGTCAAAGCCGACGTGCAGGAGATGGTGACGGAAACCAAGCAAGGTGTGACGGAAGTAATGTCTATTGTAGACAAGTACAAGAGTCAAATCGGCTCGGTTGGCACCACCGACACGCAAAACAAAATTGGGGACAAATAATGCCCCCTTTTTTTGTTAAACCTCTTGACTATACGTTTTGTATATGATATAATTGTGGTATGAACAAGAAGGTGTTGCAGACTCTAATATACATTCTTTGGGCAGTTATTATAGCAAGTGTGGTGTTGAAAATATGGTTTCCACAACACTTTGTCATTGCGGTGCAAAACGAAACTGTTTTATCGGTAGGCAACTACATTGACACGCACGCTTGGCTCTATTACATACTGACCTACATATTTCGGTTTGTAACATACTACTTATATACCTGCGCTTGTTGCCAAGTTTGGTCATTGCATTGGAAACAACTAATTGCCACCGTTATCGTGGCAGGTGCTACGCTTGGTATCGCGGTTTGGAATCCAACAGTTGGTGGGCAAGTAGATTGTGTTGCAATGGTGCTACTACCCTGCGCGTTGGGTGCTAATTACAAGAATGCTATTGCCGTCTACGCATATCACGTGCTCGGACAATTGGCGTTAATAATGGCTCGCTCTGCGGAACTTTATGCCGTAGGCTACAACTTCGCAACGAGTTTCATTTTCACTTTTGACATGTATATATGGTTAGTCGTGTACTATCTATATGCAAATAAATATAAGGAGAGTAATGGATTATGGGACTTATGGCACCTCCCTTCATGGAAGGCGAAATTAAGAATTGCTTTGACAAAGTTGTCGAACTGTCGAAAGCAATCGCAACAGCAACTGACTTCGCAACTGCCACCGACCTCGCAAGAGAACAAGCAGAGTGGCTCAAAAGATTAGAAGTCGCATTGTGCCAGTATGACGAGAGCATCCTTAAAGGTTAATCTTATTGTACTGCTAAAAATGGTGCCCTCGATAATCATAATTCTGCCAATCACCGCTTTGATTATGTGGTTGACAGGGAAGATTGTTGAGGGCATCTTCTTTGTTGTGTCCTTTTGGCTTTTGCGGTACAAGTTCCCAGTTACGTGGCACGCAAAGAATGGTGCGATATGCAAGATAATGACTATACTTGTATGGGGGTTTTGTATCTTTGCCTCATTCAAGACCACGGTTAGCATTTTGTCTGCGCCATTTATAGCGTTTATTGCCACCTACGGACTATGACTCACACAAGACCACAAGAACAAGCAACGGAAATTGACTCTACTATCCCAACGGAGTGAGATTCCTCGGAAAGAATGGTATCAGTTTACCGATACTGAGATACGAACTCTCTCTTTGGAGAAGTCCTTGACGGCTCGACAAACCGAGGTGCTAATTGCCGTCAAAAAGGGAATCGTGGGAGAGCAACAAATAGACTACATACTTTCTCTTGGCTACGATTATAGCGGTAGCACGCAAGATAGAGAGTACAAAGCAATAAAAGAAAAACTTGGCGTTAAGTCACTAAAAATAAAATAGGTGGCTTTCTACATACATTGGTGCGTTTTTGGTGTTTACCATTGGCGCACCTTTTTTTTATTATTTTGGCGTGGAGGGCTTATGGAAATCTACGAAGAACTTGGAATGATACAGGTAGAGCCTACTGACGATGACAAACGCGACAGTGGAAACCCTGCCTATCTATCAATAATCTATATCACGAACAAAGACCAGAACGATGACGAGCTTTGGATAGAACTGCTCAAATCTCTTGGCTTTGAAATAATCTAAAAGGAGCAACACTATGGCATTTGGAAACAATTACAGTGGGAACTACCAACAATGGGCAGGCTACCAACCGCAACAACCCTATGCGTTCTCGGCGCAACCACAACCAACTATGGTGGCACCTATGCCCAAAACAAACAAAATCTTTGTCACGGGGCTACAAGACGCAATCAATCGACCTGCCGAGCCTAATAGCGTTTTAATCTACATTGACCAAGATAATCCCTTGCTTTATGAAATTACAACCGATGCGCAAGGGCGAAAGTCTTACAAAACGCTTGAATTACGGCAAAACAACCCCATTACGGCAACGAAAGAGGAAAATGCGACTAACTACTCGACCAAAGACGAATTGGCGGTCTTAACGGCTCAAATGAGCGCGATTGCCGAGAGGGTGGCAAGGCTCGAAGAAAAGTCTACGGCGGCACCTCGCAAAAAGGCAGACGAGCCAAAGGGGGTGTAGTGTATGGCAAACCCTTTGTTTAACGGTGGCGCAGGGGCAAACAATCCAATGGCACAACTTATGCAAATGCTTAGCGGCGGTGTGAATCCGCAACAGTTGGCGCAAACAATGCTATCGCAAAACCCCCAACTAAGCCAAGCATTAACGCAAATGCAAGGAATGGCAAGGCAAAGTGGAATGAGCGCAGAGCAATACGCGATTTCACTTGCTAAAAGCCAAGGCATAAGCGAGGAACAGGTGCGGCAACTGTACTCGCAAATCAATAGGCGCAGATAGTGTTTACCAAGCAAATGTCGACTATGCTTGTGTGAATAAATCTAATACATACAAGGAGAACTATTATGGCTTATTATGAAGGAGAAATTAGCCCTATCACGGGCGGTGGCTACGGCGGTATGGGCTGGGGCGATTCTTCGTGGTGGATTATCGTGTTGCTGATTTTCGGTTGGGGCGGCTTTGGTCGTGGCTACGGCGGTTACGGCGGCGGCGCAAGCGGTGTGGCTGACAACTATGTGTTGGCTACCGACTTTGCTACCATTGAGCGCAAACTCGACAGCATTTCCAACGGTATCTGCGATAGCACCTTTGCCTTGAATAATACTGTTGTCAACGGTTTCAACAACCTTGGTCAAAACATTATCACTCAGGGCTACGAAACTCGCAATGCTATCAACGGCGTAAGCACTCAACTGGCTTCGTGTTGCTGCGACATTCAACGAGCACTGCTTGAAAACCGCTACATTGACGCCAAAGAGGCTTGCGACACTCGCAACGCTATTGCAACCAGCACGCGCGACATTCTTGACGGTCAACGCGCAAGCACCGACGCAATTCTTGGTTTCTTGACCAACGAAAAGATTTCCGCTCTGCAAGCTCGCAACGCCGAGTTGTCTGCACAACTGTCGCAACAGGCTCAAAGCGCATATTTGTTGGAGCAGTTGAAAGGTTGCCCCAAACCTGCGTACATTGTGCCCAATCCCAACTGTTGCTATAACACCTGTGGTACGGCAGTCCTGTAAGGCTCAATCGCAATTCACAACATAGGAGATTAAAATATCCTGCATAACATTTAGGCGGTGGGGTATTCTACCGCCTTTATTCTAAGACGAAAGGAGAATATTATGGTACTTATTGGAACAAGAAATATTGCAACTCAAACCGTGTTGACTGACGGTGCAATCAGTTTGGGTAGCGTTTACCGAAAGTATTGCAAGCGCAACTCGTGCGGTGTTCGTGCTTTTGAAACTACCGCAGATAGCGTTTTGTTGCAACACCAAGGTATCTACCACTTGACTGCAACTTTTGTCGGCACTGGCACCGTGGCTGGTGACGTGACCGTGCAACTGCTCGAAAATGGCATTGCCATTGCAGGTGCGTTGTCTACCGAAACCATCACTACCGCTACCACCGAAATTAGGACTTTTGTGATTGACCATTACATTTTGGTTGACGACGCTTGCTTGCTTGGCAAGAACACTACGCTTTCAAAAGCAATCACTTTCCAAAACACTGGTGTTGGCGCAACATTTACGGCAGTGACCGTGAACATTGAAAAGGTGGTGTAGTATGAACGATTACGCAAGACGAAGAATGGAACGCAGAAATTACTCTCGCCGTGACAGCCGCCGCGACTATCGTGGTGACTACCGCCGTGATTATCGTGGCGATTATGCCAACGATTACCGCAATGACTATCACGGTGGCGAGTATGAAGGCACTATGGAGTATCGTGGGGACTATGCGGACTTCGCAGAAACTGACGGTCGCCGTGGTGTAAAAGGCACTGGTCGCTACGGTATTGGTGGCAGCAGATACTACCCTCGTGACCGCGCCTACGAGCCTATGGACGATTACCGTGACTACGAAATGGACTACGCAGAACACGCTCGACTTGGCAAAAAAGATATGGCTGAATGGAAACGGTCATTCAAAAACGCGGACGGCACGATGGGCGAACACTTTACTATGGAAACAATTATGCCTATGGTAGAGAAAATGGGCATTCGCTTTGACTCCTACTCGGAGAAAGAGTTTTGCCTTACTATGAATATGATGTACAGTGACTACTGCAAGGTGGCTCGCAAGTTCGGCGCAGACCGTCCAGAGTTCTATGCAGAAATGGCTAAGGCTTTCCTGGAAGATGAAGATGCTCCCGAAGGCAGCGAAAAGATTGCTTTGTATTACCACTGCATTGTAAAAGAAGATGAATAACACATATAAATACTATAATCGGCGCAAAGACAAACGGCACTTGGAAGATTGTGTGATTCGTGCGATAAGCACGGCAACAGGTCTTGGCTACAACGCTACTTTCTATCTCATTGATTTTGTGGCAAAGTCCTATGACTGCCCCACGTTGTGCGTGTGTTGCTACAAGCACCTACTTACGGATATTTTGCACTACAAATGTTTTAGGTGCCGTGACGGAGAAACCGTGCAAGAGATAGCAAAAAAACACCCCGACAAAAGGGTGATAATTCGTGTCGAAGGTCACGTTGTCTGCGCTATCTACGGTGATGTGCTTGACATTTGGGATAGCACCAACGAAACCGCAGATATGTATTGGCTTGTAGAATAATTTTTTACATTTGGGGGTTGACAATACCAAAATAGTATGTTACAATGCTTTCGTGTTATCCTCTAAAAAATGGTCAGCCGTTATTCCAGCTGACCGCCCCTCGGTTCCTGACCCCTTGCCGAGGGGACTCCTTTTTTTTATTGCTTATTATTCTTTTTTGACAATAGCATTACTTGCTTTATATTCTCCAACGCGCCACGCAACTCTGCCTCGCTCGCTTGCTCCTCGTCGGGGTCGAAAATGCTATCTAAGGGAGTGGCATTGACTACCTGGTGTCCTTGCCTACGTGCCGACAATCTGCTCTTAACCGCTCCCTCTTTTGCCACGCCGCTCGCAGAACTATCAAATAGCAAGTCTACTATCATACTCTCAATGTTTTCCATTGCTTCCTTTTGCGCTTGGTCTTTACTCTCTAAGAGCATATTATATGATGATAGTGTTATACCTGCAAACGCTGCGAACAACTGCTTGCTACCAACAAAGTTGCAATATCGGTTGAGTTCGACTATGAGATTAAGATAGTCTGCGCTCACCGCCATCAGTTGGTCTGCCGTCAAATATTTCGCTACTTCGTTTGGCACTCTCTCTATTTTTTGTTGTATCACTTGCGTGGCAATGCACTTAACAATATGCAGATTTACCGTTTTCAATCGTGCATTTTTTACGCCGTTGTCCACCATCTCTTGGTAGTTTGCGTAATACTCGTCTTGCAGTTTCTCAATGCGCTTGCGAATCTCAGGGACAACCGCCTCGCACCGATTCAAGCAAGGGTAGCCGTTTGGGTCATAAATGGGCTTGGTGTTCTCACTCATTGTTGCCACCCCCTTCGGTCTTTTTAGCCTTGTCAATTAGGTTGGTGCCTTGACCGCGAATTATCCCCTCTGCAAGGGTTTTCTCCAAAACACGCATATTGTGTCGAACTTCGGGCAAACGCTTGTAAAACCGCCCTCTTTCAAAGGCAAACAGGCTTTCTTCACTCATTAGTGACAACCCAACCATAGAATCCAATGTGACTACATAGTGTTTGAGTTCGTTGCTCATTCCGTTAAACACGGCTTTTATCTCTCGCACCGCACCCTTTTGTAGTGTCGGCATATCAAGGTAGTATGCCACTCGGCGTACTTTGGATAGGGATTCCACCAATTCTGCCCACAGTTCTTCCGCAGAACTCTCGCCTTGGGCAATGATAGCCTCGCACTCGGCTACAATGGTGTTCAAGCGCGGTGGGAACTCGCTATGCTTAATCGCATTCACCGTGGCTTTTTGCACCACCTCTAAGGGGTACTCGTCCAACGCCATCTGCCAAGTGCCGTAGAGAATTTCACGGCTTGGGCTTTTCTCGCTCGTGAAGTCAATGTTGCGGAAAGCGTTGTCATAGTTCGCTCTAATCATAATAATAATTTTCTTAATTTCGTTGGTTGTCATTTTGCACCTCTACTGTGTACCACACGCAATCGTGGGTCTTGGCAAGGTCCTCTGCCTTTTCTTCGGCAAATTCCTCTGCAATCTGTCGGCTCATACATACTGCCGAATATGTCTTGTGCGTTGTAGTGTTTGTATCGTAGTCATATAGACCGTACTTAATGTAGTATTTCTTTGTCATTGCTCTAATTCCTCTCCAATCGTCTTGTGGATAAAACCACTCCATACCAACTCGGCAATGTCTTTGTATTGAATGTCAACCCTGTCCTCGCCTGTTGTGTAGGTCATCACCCAATCTTTGACAACGATTGTCTTGCCGTAGATACTGCGATAGTACACTCCGTTTTTGTGTCGCTTAAACCCAAGCTCTAAGTATCTCTTGGCAAACTCACCACGCTTTTCTTCTCTTATCTCCGTTTTCGTTACAATCATTTCTTACCTCTCCTAATGCCAATCTTGCCGTCTGCCGTTTCCACCAACAATATCTCGCAATCATATAGTGGGCATTCATCACATTCATCGTGCGATAAGCACTCTCGTAAAAAGCCCTCAACCTCGCACTCCATTACTTCCTTATCGTTCTCTAATTCACTACGCAAATCTTTATTCATTGCACACCTCTACCGCCTCAAATAATCTACCACTATCTATCAACTCGACAACCGTGGCTTTCCCAACAAGGCGCAGGAATCGCCGTGGCTTTCGCACAAAGTCAAGCACGAACACATACTCTGCACTTTGGAAGTCATCAAATGTCTTTATCGGCTCACCCTTTCGATACCGCATATCTCTTTCTCTCCTATATGTATCTAACTCAAAACAGTAACTTTCAACTCGTGTGTTCTTGCACACATATATCCCCTCGGAGATTTCAATGCCAAGTGCGCAATTCGCGCAAGGCTCAATCAGTTTCTTTGTCATCATAGGTCACCCCATTCTCCTGCCACCCAATCGGCAATCTCTTGGTCAAGGCTTTTCGTGACTCTCGGTTTCGTGGCACTTGCCCTTTTTCTTTGTGTCGGCGCATTCAAGTATCCCTCAAACTTGGTGCCAAATAGCGTTTCGGGTCGTAGGTACTGCTCCATCTCGGTGCCTTTCCACTCTGCCACTTTCTTCTCAATCACCGCCTTAAAATCGTCAAGTGTGAAACCCTCGGCAAGCCGTGCCCTTATCAGTTTTTGCGTTTTAGCACTCGTGTGTTTGTACCCACTTTCGCATTGCTCGTTCAGGAACTCGACAATATCTCTAATTATATTAATAAATGTATTATTAGTTGTATTATTGGTTGTATTATTTTCTTTTTTATTTTCACAGTCAGACTCTGATTTTTTAATAGGCAGACTTTGTTTTTTTGTGAGTCTGCTTTTTAATTCTCGTGTCCTTCCGTCAAACTTTTGCAAGTAAATGTAGCCCAACTCAATCAATTTGCTAATTGAACAAGACACCTTATTTTCACTGCATTGGCAAAACTCAGCCAACGATTGATTGCTTGCATAGCAGCCACGCTCGGTGCTATCAAGGCTGTCTATTTCCATTAAAATAACTTTTTCAAGTGCGTTAATCCGTGTGTCGAGCCACACTTCTCTTGGAATCCACACTCCCTTAAAATCTCTATTTTGTTCGCTCATTCGATTATCTCCTATTTAAGAAAACCCCCTGTGGGTGTATGTCCGTACACGCCACAAGGGGTAGGTTAGCAGTATAGTTTTCGACTGACAGCATCGGACACTACTGCCAACCTTAATCATTTTACCACACTTTCGTGGATTTGTCAAACACTTTGTTGCGGTGCTTATCTAAAAAACATACATTGTTGACCGCTTGTATCCGTCTTGTTTAGCCTATCGTTTGCAACCTTGACCCACTTTGGCTCTATTTCAAAGCCAATGAATTGTCTACCTGTTTCTTGGCAAGCAACGGCAGTAGTACCGCTTCCCATAAAGCAGTCAAGCACTATATCGTTTTCTTTACTACTATTCTTTATAAGCGTTTGTATTATATTTATCGGCTTAATAGTTGTATGCTCAAAAAGTTGTTTGTCGCTAATGTTAATAGGTTGAAAGTAAACAGTCTTTGCCTCTTCGTAACTTTGTGGGTTGCAATAAGCACCTTTTCTAAAATATAAGCAGTATTCTTTATCGGTTAAATACTTGTTGTTGAATAACGGCATAGCGTTTGTTTTAACCCAAATAATAATATCAAACGAACACTTATGCTTATTTACAAAATAATCTAAATACATAGGTATTTGCTTGTGATTGCACCAAATATAAATATTAGGAACTTTCATTACTCGCATAAAGTCGTCAAGTATTTCTTCATTTATTCCTTGCGTTAATATTCCATTAGCAAGCTCGTCGTTCATACCTTGTATTGATTTTGCAAGATTACTATGCCCCCCTGCTTTCGTATTCTCAATTAAGTATGGTGGGTCGGTAACGATCAAATCAACGCTATTATTTGGCAGTTCCTTTATCAACTCGTAACAATCTCCGCAAGTAATTTTATTTATGTACTTATCCATACGCTCCTCCTCTAATCTAAACTTTCAACATACC
>JAZUPL010000034.1:0-38520 GCA_045605175.1 Eubacteriales bacterium
GCGATAGAATAAAAACACCATAAAATGAAGAAAACCGGTGGTTTTCAACCTTAATTTTCTTCAAACTTGTAAAAAACACAACCGAGGTGCTGCGTAATACAACACCTCGGTGTTTTTATTCGGTTATGCCTAAATGAAGCAGCCCCTCGTTATGTTTTTCTAATTGTTCGTGGATTATGTCGCTATTTAGGCCTGTTGCTCCTCGATGTTCTTCGAGGCCTCTCTTTGCTCGGTTGCAAAGGCGTCGGCTTCTCTTATTTCCTCTCTTGTGACTTCGACCTCCCTCTCCTTTGAGTAATTTATCACAACCTGAGGGTAGGAGATGTCAATGTTGTTTTCTCTGAGGAGGCGCCTGTATTCGCGGTTGAGGTCTCTTTCTACCTGGAATCTGTCTTCTTCAAGGCATTTTGCGACTATCTTTATAGTGACGTTAGAGTCTTTATACATACATACGCCCTTGTAGTAAGGGCCTTCTTTTATAGCGGGGATGTTTGCCGCAATTTGCTCAAAATTGTCGCTTAAGAGATTTTCTATAACCTCGATGGGTATATCGTAGGGGAAGTCACAGTCAACGACGGCAAGAGAGAGTTCGCGAGAAAGGTTAATTACGTCGCCTATGGCACTGTTGTTGATAATTTTGATATTGCCTGCGGCGTCAATAAGCCTTGTAGAACGAATGCCTATTTCCAGAACGGTTCCACGGAAGTCGTTTATGGTTACAATTTCGCCAACGTGATATTCGTCTTCAAAGATAATGAAAATACCTGCAATAATATCTGCAATAAGGGGTTGAGCGCCAAGACCGACTACAAGCGTAAGCACTCCGACCGAGGCTACAAGTGCGGCTGTATCAACTCCACAAGCCTGCAAAATAAGAATGATAATAACTATTGCACACGCATACTTTACAAAACCGTCAAGGAGCGAAATAATGGTTTTGGTACGATTGTTCTTTTCCATTTTTGCCTTAAAGATTATTCTGATAACTCTGCATACGGCGTACACAAGGAATATGTAAATAAGGCTGTTGATTAGTACGGGGATGTGGGATTTTAGCGAGATGAGTGTTCCGTTAATATCCCAAACATTCTCCTTCATCCAAATGGCGAGTGCCGATTCGGGCAGGGCAAGTTCGGATATTATGCATCCTGCAAACAGCAGTAAAAACAGAGAGATAACCGTAATTTCAATTGCTACTAATATCTTATTTTTCTTTTCCATTTTTCAAACTCCTTTTTAATTTGCCGGGATAAATTTTTCGAATGGTATGTATGGGCTTCCCTTATATTCGCTGACTGATTCAAGCCCTGTGATAAACGGGGCATACATACCGTAAAGGGTGACGTATTCGGGGGAGTCGCTGAAACTAACTCTTAATGCTAAGTAGCCGTTTTCATCAACAACAAGGTTGCTCTCGGTGATAATTATTTCCTCACCGCTTGAAGAAACCACCTTGAGAGCATTTAGATCAAACGAGTTTATATCTGTAACGTGCATCGTAAACTCGTTTCCTATAAGTTCAAAATATTCGTTGAAATATACCTCGTTGACTGTGCCGGATGGATTAACGCTCATTACCGCGTAGGAAATTCCGTCCTTGTCAAAGCAGACATCGTAATTTATAGGATAGGTGTCGTTTGGCAGGTTTTCAAAGGCAACCACGCTCTCTCTGCTCCTGACTATGTAATCACCTAATTTTACTATGCTATAATAGGATTCATCCGCACATTCAAATCCGGTATAAACATAGACGTTTATTGTGCCGTCTTCGTTGTATGTGATGCCGACCTCACTCGGATTCGGATACATCATATTATATTCGGGAATGGATTCTACCTGATTTGTATCTACCGTCAGGGTGATTTGATTTGAGAGTATTGCGCCCGTGTCGTCGGTCAGATATAGTGTAAAGGACATCTCTGCACGCTCGCTGTAATATAGCCAATTATCGAAGTAGTAGTCGCCCGTGGCAGGATACTCAAGGGGAGAATCTACGTGCAGGTAGGTCGCACCGTTCGTTATTGCCTTAATGTTGAAAACTATATGCGAACTTAAATCGTGAAGCCTAACGATGGGATCAACCTCGAGGTTGTTCTCAAACGCCACCTCGAATCTCTCTCCCTCTATACTGGATTCATCAAAAATTATTATCGGGGTTATGGTAAATTCGAGTGCTGTTTCGGGTACGGTGATGTTGGCAAAGCCGAGCGAAATCTCCTCGGGTGTGAGTTCGATATTTTCGTACGAATCGTCGGGGTAGTCTATGCGGAGAATGAGCCTTTCGACGTTCGCCGTGTCAAAACCTACTCTTACAAGGTTTACGTCCGCAAGAGTGACGGAGGTTATGCTTGCCGTAGAGTCTGGTGGGGGCTCTTGATACTTTAGTGTTTGGAACTTGTGCTCGAAGCGTGTAATATCTCCAAGGACGGCATCTCGACTAACGAGAGAAAGGACGTATTCCCATTCCGGCTTTAATCCCTCCACTCTCCCTTGGTGCAGTCCGTCTTCTAATACTTGTGTTTCTGAAAGTTTTTCTCCCGGAGCCTCCAGTATAACAAAGAGGTCGTCGGATGAATCGGTTATATCCATAGCATATTCTACATAACTGTCGCCGACGTCGATACTGATAAGGTCGGCACTTGCGGTGCTTGACATAACCGTACTGGTTACCACTATGGCAGACACTGCTACCGCGGCAGTTGCGACACTTCTAATCGAATTAAACACCTGTTCGACAAGGCTCTTTGCACCACTCGAACCTTTGCCCTCGGTTGTTGGTTGGCTTTTGGTGAGCGTTGTCACCTCTTCGCCGAGGTTGGCGAGTTCTGTGCCAAGCGGATTTTCTTCGAAGGGCTTTCTGTATAATTCGGCAGGGAAGTTCTTGTTTTCGCCTATATAATTGTGTTCTCTTGAGGAATAAAATTCGCTCGTGTTCAAAACCAAGCCCTCCTTTCATTTAAGTAATTTATATAAGTAAATTGTAGAAAAATGTCACTTTACAGTTTAATTATACCATTGCACAAAAAACCTGTCAAGATTTTTGTTTATCGAGAAGCCACTGATTTTTCGATTGATAAGAACTATATGGAAAATAAAAAAGGCCCTTTTCAGGGGGGCTGAAATCAAAGTTATAAAAAAGGCGGGGAAAAGAAATATGCGGTGTGTCGCTTCACCTCGCAGGCTCGGCTCGCGACTCCTTATGCCAAGGTTTTAAGTGAAATATTCGGCAAATCCGAATGTGAAATAATTCACGCTGTGAATTGTGAAATATCTCACTTTTTTCTGGTCTGAGTAGCGGGATTTCCGCCCGTGGCGGCCTTAGCCGACAAACAGTCGTTTAGACTATTTGGTCCTACGGACAAATTGCTAAAGCAATTTTCTCCTTATTTCAAATCCCGCATAGAAACCAAAAAGGATGTACCATAAAGATACATCCTTTTCGCTTGGTCTGAGTAGCGGGATTTGAACCCACGGCCTCCACTACCCCAAAGTGGCGCGCTACCATCTGCGCTATACCCAGAAATTTGTTGGCTATTTTGAAAAAATAGGGGCGTCCTTCAAAAAACCTAACATATTATATCACCCACTAAGAGAAAAGTCAAGGGGTTTTTGGAAAAAAGTTTGAAGCTGGTTGCTAAAATAAAAGACGGTGGAATGGGATAGCCGATTGAGAAAGTGTTTTTGGTAATGAAAAGGGCATAAAAAGAAAAAAGAAGCAGCCAATTGGCGGTAGTCTTTAAGCTACCACTGGTCTGCCTCCGCTATTATTGTGACAGTTTTTTCGCAAAGATGACAAGGATTAAAAAAGAAAAGGGAACTCGACGTTTTTGGCGGACGTTAATAAAATTAACTCTACAAGTCGGTTCCCACGATTAGAGTATATAATATTTTTAGTGATTTGTCAATACGTTTTACAAAATAATTCCCCTTTTAAGCAGTAGAGTCTTGCGGGCAGGTTGTTGTCAACTTAACAAATAAATTTCAATGTCGAAGTATTGCTCGGCGAAGTGCGTTTGTTTTCTTGCTTCGTCGGGGGTTACGGTTACATCTTGGGGGGCTACGAGAAGTTTGTCCTCTTT
Organism: Eubacteriales bacterium; assembly: GCA_045605175.1. GTDB lineage: Bacteria > Bacillota > Clostridia > Oscillospirales > CAG-272 > UBA1740. The sequence goes on from JAZUPL010000034.1 coordinate 4,080, forward strand.
GTCAGTTTTGCGGTGAATTATGCCTATGACCTTACCCGTGTAGAGTTTTTGTGGCTCATGGATTCCGAGAATATAGGCGTCAATAGGCTCGCCGTCGCCACCTCTTGTTCCCTCGATATATCCGTAGTTGATGGGGTAAACCATTTCGGGGTAGTCGGGGTGAGAAGTGCCTTTCGGTCGATCTACCGTGACGCACACCACCTTGCCAAGCAGACGAAGAGCCATAGCGCGCTCTCGCACCTTGGTAATAAATTCGTCCTTACCCGCGGTGTATTCTGCTCTTGTTTTTAGAGAGAGCATAAGGGCTTTTTTGATTTCTTCGTATTCCTGTGCGACGTCCTCAAAAAGGCGAAGATAGTCACGAAAGCATAGGTATCCCCACCACTCTTCGCTATCCATCTTTACAACGTGGATAAAATGCGTTTGTTCTTCGCCGTCACCCTCGTAAAAAGGACCAGAGGCGAGAAGAAGTTGCTGTGTGTCGCTTGCCGAGGGGCGATAGTAAATGTCCGCCTCCTTTAACAGGTCGGCTCGTTCGATTATGTCTTCAAAGTAGTCCACCGCCAGTGCGATATCTATTATAGGCTTGGCGGAGATGGTAGGTATCGAGGTGCTTCCCACGTGCTCTGCTCCTCGAACTATATCGCCGAGGAGGGCTTTAAGTTTTTCTATTGTAACCCTTGCTTCCTTGCTCCACCTTTCGTCGTGAGCGTGCAGTTCTACGCCACCTCGTTTAAGTCCTAACATTTTCACTCCTTGTAAATAGTTGTTTACATCTGAATTCTGTCAATACAGAATAGCGGTCGGGGACAAAACCTTTTTCAAGCAAAGATTTTTCGTGGGGCAAATCTCTGCTCGTGGCGAAGCACCCAGAGGGCAAGCATATAGCGAATTATAAGAGCCACAGCGGTCAAACCCATATCCGTGTCGAATTTTACAGGTATTTTAGCACCTCTTGGGCGTTGGTGTCAGGCTTTACACCTTTCATAACTCGCTCAACTTTTCCGTCTTTGCCAATTATAAAGGTGGTGCGAATAACGCCTTCGCTAATTTTGCCGTATATTTTCTTCTCGCCGAAGGCGCCGTATGCCTTTATAACCTCGAGGGTTGGGTCAGAGAGCAGAATGAAGGGCAGGTTGTATTTCTCGGCGAATTTTTGGTGGGAGGCTATGCTATCCTTGCTGATGCCTATTACCTCTACTCCTTTTTCTATGAAGCCTTCATATGCCGAGGCAAAGGCACAAGCCTGTCTTGTGCAACCCGGGGTGTTGTCCTTGGGGTAAAAATATAGTACTACTTGTTTGCCTGAAAAATCCGAGAGTCTGACTTCTTTACCTTCTTTGTCAAAAAGGCAAAAGTCGGGTGCGGTCATGCCTTCGCTTAAAACTATCATTTTTTCATTATTCATTTTTCTCTCCTTAAAGTGTTTGGAAGTTTTTGTCGATTGTCAATCGGTTTCTGGTTTTGTCTTTAATCCTTGTAGTCTATCGAATCTTAACATTAGGTTGTCTTTAGGTTATTTTTCTTGTTCCGGCTTTTCTCTCATGGTCTTTTTCCCTGTGCGAAGAAGGGGTGTTTTTTTGCCCTCTTCCACACCGGGTTTGTCGGCTTTTTGCCTTTTCGGTGAGTGGCCGTAGTGTTGCTTAAATCTGTGGGAGAAGTAGTTAGCGTCGTTAAAGCCACAGGCAAATGCCACTTCGCTTACCGACAGCCCTGCCTCATATTCGAGCATCTCCTCCGCCTTTTGTAGTCTGACGAGCGTCAGATATTCATTAAAGCCAAAACCTGTCTTTTGCTTAAATACGCGGCTCAGGTGCTCGGCACTCACGTTAAGGCTCTCTGCCACCACCGACAGGCGCACATCCTCGGCAAAGTTTTGCCTAATATATTTGACCGCTTCGGTGGCGAGGGTGGGCTCTTCTTCCTCCTCTCGCACGCCTTCTCTTACTAAAAGTGTCATTATTTCCACGGTAAGGCTTATTATAAGGTCGTCGGAGTAGCAGTCGGGTTTGGCCCATTCTTGCTCGATTTTTTTGAGGGCATCGACAACCTTTGCGTAAATCTTGGGACTGTGATAGACGTGCTTCATTCTGGCGGTTTCCCCCTCTATTAACGAGGGCAGATATACCGAGGTGAAGTTTATCAATAATCGGGAGTGGGGGGCATCGGGGTATATGGTTCTATGTATTGTCCCTGCGGGGAGAAAGACCACATCGCCCGCGTGTACGTCGTAAAGACGGTCGTCGATAAAATATCCACATTCGCCCTCGGTCATACAGTATATTTCGTGCCCTTTGTGATAATGTTCGACCGACTCGGTATATATTAAATGTTCTCTTTTGTCAAAATAGTAATCTTTTAGCATAAGTCTATACCTCTCTTTATTTTATATTAACATATAATATCAAAAAAATCAAGAAAAAATCTGCGGCTTTGCTAATAAATTTAAGGAAATACATTATTTTTTGATATACAATAAAAACAAAAACACATTTGGAGGTATTTTTTTATGAAGTACACGCAAAACAAAGTCGAAGATGTAAAAATAGCCTATATAGGCGGTGGCTCTCGTGGTTGGGCTTGGAATTTTATGAGCGACCTTGCTACCACCGAGCAGTTGTCGGGTTCTGTTGACCTTTATGACATAGACTACGAGGCAGCGGTACATAACGAGATTATCGGTAATAAGTACAACAATGCCGAGGGTGCAAAGACTCATTGGGAATACCATGCAAGAAAGACTATTGGCGAGGCACTTACCGGTGCAGATTTCGTTATTATTTCTATTCTTCCCGGTACTTTCGACGAGATGGAGAGCGATGTTCACACTCCCGAAAAGTATGGTATTTATCAGTCTGTTGGTGATACTACCGGCCCTGGTGGAATTGTTCGTGCTTTGAGAACCATTCCTATGATGGAGGTTATTGCTCGTGCTATTGAGCAGTATTGCCCCAACGCTTGGGTAATTAACTACACCAACCCCATGGCTCTTTGTGTAAGAGCGCTTTATGATACCTTCCCCGGCATCAAGGCTTTTGGTTGCTGCCACGAGGTATTTGGTGTTCAAAGACTTCTCACACAAGCGGTTGAGGAGGTAACCGGCGTTCCCGCTACAAGCAGACGTGCGGTTAAGACCGACGTTCTCGGTGTAAACCACTTCACTTGGATAACCGGTGCTCACTACCAGGATGTTGACGTTTTTGATTGCTACGCAAAGTTTGCAGAGAATCACAAAGATGGTAGCCTTATCGAAGGCAACAAAGAGATATTCCCCTGTGCTCACCTTGTTAAGTTTGACCTCTTCCGCCGTTATGGTGTAATTGCTGCGGCAGGCGACCGTCATCTTTCCGAGTTCTGCCCCGGTAAGTGGTATCTTGAGAGTCCCGAAGCGGTTAAGAACTGGGGCTTTGCTCTTACTCCTGTTTCCTGGAGAAAGGAAGACCTTGTAAAAAGACTTGAAAGAAGCCGTAAACTTCGTGAGGGTGAGGAGGAAGTTAGCATTCGCACATCGGGCGAGGAGGGCGTAATACAGATTTGTGCTCTTCTTGGTCTTGGCGACCTTACCACCAACGTTAACATTCCCAACCGTGGTCAGATTCCCAACCTTCCTCTTGGTGTTATTGTTGAAACCAACGCGACCTTTACACACGATAATATTAGCCCTGTTCAGGCAGGCAATATTCCCGAGGGCGTTTACGCACTTGTATCCCGCATTGTAGATGAACAGAACGCTGTCGCTCGTGCGGCAAGAGAGCGCGACCTTGACAGAGCATTCGTTGCATTTACTAACAATCCCTTGATAACAATCAATATGACCGATGCTAAGGCACTCTTCGATGAAATGATAGAGAATACCAAATCATATCTTGGAGAATACTTCAAATGAGAAGCATAGCCGAATTTAATAAAGTGACTCGCCCCGAGAGGGTGATACAGTTTGGTGAGGGAGGCTTCTTGCGTGGCTTTGCCGACTGGATGCTTCACAAAATGAACAAGGTGGGACTGTTTGACGGTAGCGTAGTCGTAGTGCAGCCTATCGAAAAAGGTCTTTGCGACCTGCTCACAAGCCAAAACTGTCTTTATACTCACCTTGTGCGCAGCGAGGAGGGCGTGGAAGCCGAAATAATAGACATTATTTCAAGATGTGTCAAGCCCTATGAGGACTTTGAGGAATATCTTGCTCTTGCAGATATTCCCACTATGAGATATATTATTTCCAACACCACCGAGGCAGGTATCGTGTATTCTGATACTGATACACCCGAGGACACAAAGAGCCTTACATTCCCCGCAAAACTCACACTCCTTATGTATCGCAGATACAAGAAGGGGCTTGGCGGATTTATAATTCTGCCCTGTGAACTTATAGATCGTAACGGTGACAAACTCAAAGAGTGCGTGCTTCGTTATTGCAAGAAGTGGGCTCTTGGCGAGGATTTTGAGGGCTGGGTAGAGAAGGAAAACGTCTTTACCAACACCCTCGTTGACAGAATTAATACAGGTTATCCCAAGGGCGAGAGCCTTGACCTCGGCTACGAGGACCAGATGGTCAACACCTCCGAACTCTTCCACCTTTGGGTTATAGAGTGCGACTATGACATCGAGAGCGAACTGCCATTTACCAAGGCGGGACTTAACGTTATTGTCACCCCAAATCTGCTCGAAACCTATCGTACCCGTAAAGTGAGAATACTCAACGGTGCGCACACCTCGCTCGTTCCTCACGCCCTTCTTTCGGGCTTTGAAACGGTTAAGGATTGCGTAGATAACGCCGAGATGCGCGAGCATATCAGAAAGTGCGTGTTTGATGAGATTATACCTACCCTCGACCTTCCCGAAGAGGAACTTGTCGAATATGCCTCCGACGTGCTTCGCCGTTTTGCAAACCCCTATATCAAGCACTTCCTTGCGAGCATTGCACTTAACTCGGTCAGCAAATTCAAGGTAAGAGTATTGCCCTCTATTCTTGAATATATCAAGCGTTATGGCAAGACTCCGGTGACTCTTGTATTCGCGCTTAAAAGACTTATCGAGTTCTATAAGGTTGGCACACCCAATGATTCGCCCGAGGTGGTGGAATATATCCGTAGCCACGAGATAGGCGATATTCTTGCTAACGAGGTGCTTTGGGGTACAAACCTTTCCTTCCTTCTTGACGAGGTGAAATAATGCAGATAAACGAAAAGGACAATGTTTATATTGACCTGTCAAACGGACATAAGTACGCCGCAAGGGATATAGAGAGGGGCGAGGCCGTTATTAAATACGGCAACCCCATAGGCTATGCTACCACTGATATAAAAAAGGGCGAGCATGTGCATACGCACAACATAAAGACCACCCTGTCGGGAAACCTTGAGTACGAATATAAACCGATAGAAATAACCGAAAGCACCACAGCCCCCGACAATATCCCCACCTTTATGGGATATGAGAGGGAAAACGGCGAGGTCGGCATCAGAAACGAGATATGGATTGTGCCTACTGTCGGCTGTGTCAACAAGGTGGCAGAGAAAATAGCAAACGCTACCGGTGCGGTGCATTTCCCACACCCCTTTGGCTGCTCGCAACTTGGCGACGACCACAACACTACCGCAAAGGTGCTTGCGGGCCTTGTACGCCACCCGAATGCCGCAGGCGTTCTGGTGCTTGGCCTCGGTTGTGAAAACAACAACATAGAGGGCTTTAAGAAGGTTCTCGGCGAGTATGATGAGAGGCGTGTTAAATTTCTCGTATCGCAGGAGTGCGAGGACGAGGTGGCAGAGGGTATCCGTATAGTAAAGGAACTCGAAGAGTACGCCTCGGGCTTTAAGCCCACCCCTATCCCTGTTTCTCGTCTTATCGTAGGTCTTAAATGTGGTGGAAGTGACGGATACAGTGGTATAACCGCCAACCCTCTGGTTGGCCGTGTGGCAGACCGTCTTATTTCCTTCGGTGGCTCTTGCGTTCTTACCGAAGTGCCTGAAATGTTTGGTGCAGAGCATCTTTTGATGGCAAGATGTAAGACGAGAGAGATTTTCGACAAGACGGTTGCGCTTATAAACAATTTCAAGGATTATTATACCAGACATAATCAGGTGATATACGAAAACCCCTCGCCCGGAAACAAGGCGGGTGGCATTACTACCCTTGAGGAAAAGTCGCTCGGTTGCGTTCAAAAGGGCGGCTCTGCTCCCGTTGTGGACGTTCTCGATTACGGCGACAGAGTAAAATGCCAAGGACTTTCCCTGCTCAACGGCCCGGGCAACGACGGTGTTGCGATAACCAACCTCACTGCTGCCGGCGCGCATATCATTCTTTTCACTACGGGTAGAGGTACACCCCTCGGTGCGCCTGTGCCTACCGTTAAAATAGCGACAAATTCGAGCCTCGCCGAAAGGAAAAAGGGTTGGATAGATTTTAACGCAGGCCCGATTCTTGAGGGACAGACGCTTACCGATGAACTGTTCGCTTATATTTTGGAGGTTGCCTCGGGTACACCTTGCGCCAACGAAAGAAACGGATATAGAGAAATATCAATTTTCAAGAATGGAGTAACGCTATGAGTTTTATAAATGATAATTTCATGCTCAAAACCGAAACGGCAAGAAGACTCTACGAGACGGTAAAGGATCTGCCTATCATTGACTATCACTGTCACCTTATGCCAAAGATGATAGCCGAGAACCACAGATTCAGAAACGCCTTTGACCTCTTCCTTGGTGGCGACCACTATAAGTGGCGTCAGATGCGTACTAACGGCGTTGACGAGTCGCTCATCACCGGCGACGGTGACGAATATGAGAAGTTCCTCGCCTTTGCAAAGACCATGCCTTACCTTATCGGCAACCCTCTTTACCACTGGACTCATCTTGAACTTAAGCGCTATTTCGACATTGATGAAACCCTCTCGGAAAAGACTGCCAAGTCTATATGGGACAGAGTAAACGAGCGCCTTGCAAAGGAGGAGTTCAGCGCGCAGAATCTTATCAAGCGCTCTAACGTCGAGTTGGTCTGCACCACCGATGATCCCAAGGACACCCTCGAATATCACGAGGCTCTTAAAGACTTTTCTACAAGAGTCCTGCCCACCTTCCGTCCTGACAAGGTTGTGGAGATAGGAAGGGAAACCTTTATCCCTTATATCAAGGAAATCGGGGTAGAAACCTTTGAGGAACTTGAGGAATGGATAAAGGAGCGTATCGAATACTTCAACGCACACGGTTGCCGTCTTTCCGACCACGCTCTGGATAATGTTCCTTATGCTGTTGGCGACTACAAGAATATCTTTTTACGCCGTATGGCAGGTGACAAACTTACCGCCGAGGATATCGATGCATTCCGTACCGCGATAATCCGCATCTGCGCCAAGGAGTACAACCGCCTTGGCTGGACTATGCAACTCCACATAGGCGCTCTTAGAAACAACAACTCCCGTATGTACGAAAAACTCGGCCCTGACACAGGCTTTGACTCTATCAATGACCAGTGCATTGCCGAACAACTTTCCGCTCTTCTTAACTCGCTTGACTCGGAGGACTCTCTTCCCAAGACCATACTCTACACCCTTAACCCCAAGGATAACTACGTGCTTGGCACCATGCTCGGCAACTTCCAGAAGGGCCCCACTCCCGGCAAGATTCAGTTTGGCTCGGGTTGGTGGTTTAATGACCAGCGCGACGGTATGGTAGCGCAGATGGAGGCGCTTGCAAATCTTGGTATGATTTCCAAATTTGTGGGTATGCTTACCGATAGCCGTAGTTTTGTGTCCTACCCCCGTCACGAGTATTTCCGCCGTATAATGTGTAACCTTATCGGCACTTGGGTTGAGGACGGCGAATATCCTGCCGACTTCGAAACTCTTACCGAGATCGTCCAGGGTATAGCGTACTATAACGCAAAGAACTACTTTAACTTCTGATTTTAGGCTGTAAAGGCAGAAAAATCAAAAGCAGACACAGGAGTTAGCGTGTTATCCTTAACCGAGAACACGCATCGAGATAAATCCCTTGCGGGATTTTCGATATACGCCTTTGGCGTTCGATATGTGCTGGCGCACTCTATATGTTTGCTACGCAAACGAGGGATTTATCTCATATCGAATTGACGCGTAGAGGTAATATATCGAGTTCGAGCAAAGCGAGAACATATCGAGTAGGCAACGCCTACATATCGACAGAATAAAAACCGAGCAAGAATAGAAGGATTTTTTTCCTTTTACTCTTGCTCTTTCTGTTTGTATAGGGGTGGGGCTTAGCCCACTTGTATTTGACCAGTCAAATGTGTTACTCGCACTTAGTGGTATTTTTCAATTTCTCCGCTAAGAACGTAACACTTTCTTGTGTCTGCTTTTTTAATTAAATTGAATTGTGTTTGGTGAAGTTGTCTTCGACAGTGAAGTTTACTTCGTAAGCGAAGTTTTTGCCGGGGCAAAAGTGAAGTTAAAAGCGAAATTACAGGAAGAAGATACCCCTGCCGCTACCGGGAGTGCCACCGCTTCCGAGGTACTCTATGTAGGCTCTTTGCATTGATGTTTCGCGAGGAAGTTTGTCAAGATTACGTTCGAGAGTGCCGAAAATGCGCCACAGGTCGCTACCTCTTTTGTCGTATGTCCAGTCGAAAACATCGTATCTTTTGTAGAACTTGTAGATGTTGCTGTGGTGGGGCAGGAGAGTTTCATGCTCGGGGAAGAGGAACCAAGAGTCACAGACAAAGGGAGTGGGGTCGGCAACCTCGCCCCTGAAAAATTCCTTTGCCAAAAGATACGCCTCCTGGCACGCCTCGGGAGTAAAGGGCTTTTCCGAGCCGGGGATATGTACGTTGATAACCTTGGTTTCGGGGGTGAGAGTGTGGCCGTCCTTGTTATACTCTGTACCGAAGTCAATCACTTCAAACTGAAGTCTGCCAAGGCAGAAACGGGTAAGGTTAAAGAAGCCGACAAACCAACCGGAGGAGAAGAAGCCAAACATACCATATATGCGCTTGCACTTTACACTCTTGTATCTTAGGTCCTTGACGGTGTCCTCGTATATGTTAAGCGGGATATCCCTCTCAATATATCTCTCCCTCAAGCGAGGCGTCATACAAAGGAACATTAAAACCTCGGTGGTATAAGGGTACAGCCTTAACATATAGGCGACCTCGTCCGCCGTTTTGAGAATCTCCTTGTAATCACATTCTACACTATCGTCATAGAGTTTGAGAGCGTTGTCCCACATAGCGAGAGCCTGCTCGTCGCTCGCAATCCTCTCATAAGTAGCGAGCAGATACTCAGTGTCCTCAGGGGTGTATTCTTGACTTGGCAAAAAGGTGGATAGATAATTTTTCATCTGTTGGCTGTTCATAATAATCCTTTCTGATTTGGTCTTTTGACTAAATTCACTGCGAGGTTTGGTGGCGAGCGTCTGTAATTTAATAGGCGCTCGGCTTATTTCATACTGTTAAGAAATGAAAATTTTAACAAGGAGATTATAACACAAAAAAGACCTCTTTTCAAGGGGGAAACGGGGAAAATATATCATAAAGCCATCTGTGTTTTGACAAGTGGAAATTATGGACTGCGGGGCAATCAATAATTTGCCTCTGACTATTGAAGTTGAAGCGTTTGTTTGCTATAATTAAAACAGAGTTAATTGTCTAAAAAGAGGTGAAACTATGAGCGCGAGTTCAAAGACGGCAAGAAAAAGAATATTAAGCATAGCGGCGGTGGTATTTTTGCTTGCTGAGGTGGCGCTGTTCTTCCTGATACAGATATCATCGGGGGGCTTGTACGAGGTTTTGGCATATCTGTCGGTGGGGTTGTCCTTCTGTTTTTCACTTTTAAGTCTGCTTTGTGGCTTTCGTGGAATGTTTTTGCGGCTTGGGTTAGGTATAACTATGTTGGCAGACTATTTTCTTATACTCGCAACACCTGTAAATGAGGAGGCTGGGGTTGCAGTCTTTTCGCTTGTGCAGATGTGCTATTTTGTCGCTCTCATGCTTTACTCAAAGAATGTTAAAGAGCGTGTATTACACATTTCTCTTAGGATTTCTCTTGTGGCACTAATGGCTATTGTTGCGGTTATTATTTTAGGCGATGCGATAGACCTGCTTGTAATTTTGACTATTTTCTATTACGGAAATCTGCTATGCAATATAGTTTTCGCCTTTATTAGGCTACCCTATGGGATTATGTTTGCCCTAGGGCTTCTGTTGCTCGCCCTTTGCGACCTGTTTTTGGGGCTTGGCTTCCTTGGTGAAAACTATCTTGGTGCTACCGAGGGGAGTTTTCTATACCTTATAACCCATTCGGGACTTAATATCCCCTGGCTTTTCTATGTTCCGTCCTGCACGCTCATAGCCCTGTCCACCCATAGAATTAACCAAAAAAATGCATAAAACAAAGTGACCGAACGCACAGCGATATCGGTCACTTTTCTCTTTTGCCAGGGGCGTGTTAGGTTTTTGCGTGTTTTTAGGGAAAAACTTTTTAAGGGCGAAGCAAACAGGCTTTTTGGTTAAATGTCTTTTGCCTGTGTTCTGCTTTTGCTATTTAGATACTCTTACAAGTTCTTCCCATACCTTAACCATAGCGAGGGTGTCAAGTTTGCAGTAGGCGAGGAGGTTTTTGCGCGTTCTTGCTCTTTGTTCCTCGGTCATATCTGCCATAGCGGGGAACACCGTCATAGCCTCTGTGCCGTTATGCACTTCGTCGAGCGAGTGGTAGTCGAGGTCGGGGGAATTAGGGCAAATAGCGGGGAGCACGCTTTTAATTGAGAAAGAGCCGCCCATTTCCCTGTTGTAGTAATACCCCTTCCCGAATGGGTCAAGCAGGTCAACAATACTGTCGGCAATACCGTTTAGCCTATCGGCAAGGTCGGGGAATTCTTCTGCCATTTCCCTTATTCGCGAGCATTCAAACCTCTTGTTATAGGCGGTGACGCACGCACCCTGCGGTATTGCCTCAACAAGGCTTTCTGCCAAGGCTCTTCTCGGATCTACCTCAGGCTCGCCGAGAAACTCCTTGTGTTTAAGTTCGCCACCCTCTTCTTCAATATAGTGAAGCGAATATTGGAAGGGGATTTGCTGTGAGGGGCGAGTTCCTATGTAAATAGGCAGAGTGGGCATAACCGTTTCAAAGTCAAGGAAATAGAGGGGGAAGTAGAGTTGTTCGAGAAATTTTCTGATTTCGGGCTTGTCAACGTAGGTGCCCCTATCATTGAGGGCAAAGTCCAACTGTCTTCTCTGTTTATCGTTGGTTATCCCCGGCGATGTGGAAAGAGAAATAAAATCGTATTTGCCTGCGTAGTAGTATTCCAATTTCTTGTTGAAGGCGAGATTATATAGGTCAAAGACCGAGGGGCTCGGCAGGTGGCGAGTGCAATACCCAAAGAATGGGCAGGGGTAGGGTTTGTGACAACCGATAGAGAGGTCGATTTGCGGTTCGTCCTCGCTTGCCATAATCTTTTCTGCCTCTTGGAGTGTTGGTACAACCTGATGCGAGAGGGCCAAAGCCTCTGTCCATACATCGACTATCCTGAAAAGGTCGTGGATATTGTACTCTCCGTCATAGACGTAACTCGGATTTATATGCACTATATAAAGCCCTGTTACATTTATCCCACAGCCCATAAGCACGTATTTCTGGTAGGATATGTCGGCTAAATAAACCTCTTTTACCGATGAGGAACTTTTCACCTCGTAAATGGCGTAGCCGTCACCCTCCTTACGCAGAATATCTACCGCGCAAAAGGCGCCTTCATAGGAGAATGATGCCTCGCAAATATTCTCCGTGCCACGAGATAACTCGACACGGGTGGCGTCTATCATGGCGGGAATGTCGATTTTTCCCTCACTGTCAAATCTGCTTACTTCTACATAGTCGCCAAAGAGTCCCTTGGCCAGGTCGCCTATTTTGTTACCTGTGAGCATTCTCTCTTTTAGCGAGGGGTCTATTTCTTTTTCTTCCGACTTGTATTTTGATAGCCAGTTTATCTTCTGACATTGTAGAGCCAGACTGTATTTTGACTTGGACATGTAAAACATAGTTTACCTCTTTTTGGTTATATACTGATTGGTGGAGTTATGCCTATAAGTCTTGTTATGTTAATTCTATGTTAGGATAAAATCCGATGTTCTCAAGATTGTCGGTAGCCACCGAGAGAAAGTACACGTCCCCGTTCATCTCAAGTTCGTAAGAGATAACGCCACCCGAAGTGGTGTCTATGTTCTTTGGCACAAAGGAAGAGCCACCCGCTCTCTTAAACAGGCTCTCTTTTTCGGTCCATTTTCGATAGATCAGGGCCAAACGCTCCCCCTCTTTGGTAGAGCGATACTCTGCCATTTCCTCCTCCGAGAACACCCTCTCGGCAAATCTTTCGGGGCGGGGGCTTCCAATTGGTTCAAGGTCTATGCCAACAGGGGCGTTGGATATAGCCACGGCTACGAGGTCCTTGCTGTGAGTTATGGACAGATATATGTGCGGACTTTCCCACTTGCCGCTTTTAGAGAGTGTAGGTTGCATTTCAGAGAGGCTCTTGCCCTTGCTGTGCCACACCGCGTGCTCCAAAAGTCGCCAGGCGAAGTATCGCTCTCTTTTTACTCTTTCGCTACCTGAGGCGTCTATTTGTGCCTGCCTTTCTTCGCACTCCACTCTACCTATTTCGCCCGTAGGCAGTTCTGCAATATATAGATCGGTATGTATATTTGTTTCTATATTGTCCATTTTAACCTCGATTTTGAAATTTTTTATTTTATAATTTTATCCAAAGCCAACGGGTGCGCGACCTTGGGTTTGACTTCTATTACATTATATCATAATTTATTTTTCTTTTCAATAGCCGAGGGAAAAAGCCGAGAGATTGAAAATGCAAGCATAAAAAATCTTCTTGGGAGTAAAGCCATAAAAATTACGGTTCGTACAAATCAAGGCGGCGTGTGAAAAACCGACAAAGGGAAATATAGGAACAAGGTGGGGATAATATGGCGAAAAAAGAGGATTTTTTGCTTTGGCTAACTCTTTGTTGGCGAAATACACAAAAAGAAGAAACACAATATATAGTATTTTCTACTTGACAAACCCACAATATGTGGTGTATAATGGTTACACTAAAGAACTCCTCGGATAGGGGAGTATTTTTGCCCTTATCGGGCGATGAGAGAAGCGACTTAGTGCGATATTGTTCGCATTTGTCAGGGCGGTCTTAAGAAAGGAGAAAAAAGGATGAAACTTATTAAAAGAAACGGTAGCGAGGTTCTCTTCGACCGTGAGAAGATAGCAATAGCGGTAGCAAAGGCAAACGCCGCAGTAGAGGAAAAGGACAGAATAAGCGAAGAGACGGTGGAGGGTATAGCCCTTGCTGTCGAAAAGATATGTATGGAACTTGGACGCTCGGTAGGGGTGGAAGAGGTGCAGGATATGGTAGAGAGCGAGATAATGAAACTTGGCGCTTTCGTCCTCGCAAAGACCTATATCACCTATCGATACAAGAGGGAACTCGTAAGACGTGCCAACACCACCGACGACAGGATAATGTCGCTTATTGAGTGCAACAACGAAGAAGTAAAGCAGGAAAACTCCAATAAAAACCCGACAGTAAACTCGGTGCAGCGCGACTATATGGCAGGCGAGGTTTCTAAGGATATTACAAGAAGAATACTTCTGCCAGAGGATATAGTAAAGGCGCATGAGGAGGGAATTATCCACTTCCACGATGCCGACTACTTTGCCCAGCATATGCACAACTGCGACCTTGTAAACCTGGAGGATATGCTACAAAATGGTACGGTTATCAGCGGAACGATGATAGAGAAGCCCCACAGTTTCTCAACTGCTTGCAATATTGCAACCCAGATAATAGCACAGGTTGCCTCTAACCAGTACGGCGGTCAGTCGATAAGCCTGACTCATCTTGCCCCCTTTGTTCAGGTTAGCCGTGAAAAGTTGCGTGTTGCTGTTGCCGGAGAACTTGCCGAGGTGGGAGTTACCGATGAGGAGGCTATCTCCAAAATAACCGAAAAAAGGCTTCGCGAGGAGGTTCGCAAGGGCGTTCAGTGTATTCAGTACCAGGTTGTCACCCTGCTTACCACCAACGGTCAAGCTCCGTTTATTACCGTGTTTATGTACCTTGGCGAGGCGAAGAACGAGAGGGAAAGAGAGGATCTTGCTCTAATTATAGAGGAAACTCTGCTCCAAAGACTCCAAGGGGTCAAGAACGAGGCGGGTGTGTGGATTACCCCCGCATTTCCAAAACTCATATACGTGCTTGAAGAGGACAATATACGTCCCGACTCCAAGTACTACTATCTCACCGAACTTTCTGCAAGATGCACCGCAAAGAGAATGGTGCCCGATTACATCTCCGAGAAGATAATGCTCGAGAGCAAGGTGGACAAAAACGGTGAGGGACACTGTTACACCTGTATGGGTTGTCGATCCTTCCTGACTCCCTATATAGATGAGGACGGCAAGCCCAAGTATTACGGAAGATTTAACCAGGGGGTTGTGACAGTCAACCTTGTTGACATTGGTCTTTCGGCAAAGGGCGATATGGACAGATTCTGGCAGATATTCGAAGAGAGAATGGAACTTTGCCACAGGGCATTACAATGCCGTCACGAGCGTCTTAGCGGCACTCTGTCCGACGCAGCCCCCATTCTTTGGCAGTATGGAGCGCTCACCAGACTTAAAAAGGGTGAAACTATTGACAAATATTTGCACGGTGGATATTCTACCCTTTCTCTTGGTTATGCAGGACTTTGGGAGTGCGTGTATTCTCTTATAGGCAAGAAACTCACCGAAAAAGAGGGCGAGGAACTTGGTCTTTTGATAATGCAGAAACTCAACGAATATACGGCGAAATGGAAGGCTGCCGAGAATATCGACTACTCGCTTTACGGAACACCGCTTGAAAGCACAACCTATAAATTCGCCAAGTGCTTGCAGACGCGCTTTGGTATAATTCCCGGCGTCACCGACCGTAATTATATTACAAACTCCTATCACGTCCACGTAACCGAGCCCATCGACGCCTTTGCAAAACTCGCCTTGGAGGCGAAGTTCCAGCGTCTTTCTCCGGGTGGCGCAATCTCTTATGTTGAGGTGCCTGATATGCAGAACAACATTGAGGCGGTGCTTGGGGTTATGGAATTTATTTACGATAACATAATGTATGCCGAACTCAATACTAAGAGCGACTTCTGTCAGGTTTGTGGTTTTGACGGCGAGATAGAGATAGCCACCGAGGACGGCAAACTCGTTTGGGAATGCCCCAACTGTCACAACCGCGACCAGGCGAAGATGAACGTGGCTCGCCGTACCTGTGGATACATTGGTACTCAGTATTGGAATCAGGGCAGAACTGCCGAGATAAAGGATAGAGTGCTTCACCTTTGATTTTGTGTGATAAGCAGGCAGGATTTTATAAAATTCTGAAACAGATCGCCGCCAAAAAACAGTTTTGTTCATACCAAAAAGAAAAAATGTAAAAATTCATAGACACTGCAACCCAATATGTTTAAAAATGGGGAATTACCCGCCTACTTCCTTGACATAGCACTTGAAAAGTGTTATACTTCAATATTATGACAGGCACAGAGCCTGAAAAATAAATAAAAAGAGAGCAAACCGATGAAAAGAAGATCGCTTATCTACGGAATTATTTCAATGATATTTATGGCAATTGTCGCCGCCGACCTGGTTGCGATGGTAGTTGTTGGAAATATTGCTGCCTCTGGTGTGGATTTGAGCGTCGTGCAGACCGCTCTAAGTTGGGTGCTTGGCGGTGCTTTTGGTGGTATGGTTGTAACATTTTTCATATCATACCTGATAGAAAACCGTAAAAAGTAATGGGCTTTTCTATTGGTAAATTAAACCTTGAATACGGAGTTATGCTCGCACCTATGGCAGGTTTTTCTGATAGTGCCATGCGCCGTATTGCAAGAGGAATGGGTGCAGAGTATTCTGTCACCGAAATGGTTAGTGCTAAGGCGGTGTGCTTTGGGGATAAGAAGACCGTTTCGCTTGCTGCTATTCGTGAAGAGGAAGGACCAGTGGGCTTGCAAATCTTTGGCAATGAGCCTGATGTTATGGCAAGGGCGGCGGAAATACTAAGCACGGGCAGTGGCGAGGGCTTTGTCCCTCCTGTGGCAATAGATATCAATATGGGTTGCCCTGTAAACAAGATTTTTGGCAACGGGGAGGGCTCTGCCCTTATGAAAAACCCCGAGTTGATATACAGAATAGTGAAGGCTACCTCATCGGCTACCGACCTGCCCGTGACGGTAAAACTTCGGCGCGGAGTGAGCCCCCAAGAGGAAACCGCCGTGGAGTGTGCTCTCGCCGCCGAGGAGGGTGGAGCACAGATGGTTTGCCTGCATGGGCGTACCCGTGTAGAGATGTATTCGGGTAAGGTCAATAGAGATATTATCAGAGAAGTAAAGAAAAGTTTACATATACCTCTTGTTGCCAATGGCGATATAGTCAGCGGGAAAGACGCTCTTGATATGATAGCCTATACTGGTGCTGACGGTGTGGCAGTAGGTCGAGGGGCGGTTGGAAACCCCTTTATCTTCCGCGAGATATTGTCGGCGCTTCGTGGGGATGATTATATCCCTCCATCAAGGCAGGAAATTATCGAAACCGCACTCTTACAACTTTCTATCTCGGTAGAGCAAAAGGGAGAGAGAATTGCTGTCCCCGAGGCTCGTAAGCAGATTGCCTCATATATACACGGATTCAGCGGTGCGGCAAACATTCGTGCGAGAATAAACGAGAAGAACAAATATTCCGATGTAAGGGAGATTTTGCTCTCTCTGCTCGAAACAGTGGCGGAGTGAGAAATAAAATTTCGTAAAACGGTTTACATTTTTCGTAATTTATGCTAAAATCAAGTTGTAGCAAGGTCTATGACTTGATTTTTCTTTTTGTAATAAATCAAAATGTAAAAAGCAGGGTAAATAAATTTTAGAAGAGAGCATAAAATAAATCTAAAAATTACAATCGATGACAAGACGAAAGACCTTCCATAATAAATATAAAAGGAGAGATAAAATGTCAATTGCTATTATAACCGGTGCGTCAAGTGGAATTGGAGCGCAGTTTGCTCGTGAACTTCATAAGTTGGCAGGTATAGATGAGTTTTGGTTTATCGCAAGGCGAACCGAGAGAATGGAGGCGCTTAGATACGAACTTGGGGTAGAGGCGAAAATTATTGGTGCAGACCTTACCACCAAAGAGGGCATTGACAAACTTAGAACCGCCTTGGAGGAGGAAAAACCCGTCGTCCGTTTTCTTGTTAACTGTGCGGGTTTTGGTAATTTTGGAAGATTTGATGAAATACCTGAGAGCGACGTGGAGGCGATGATTGACCTTAACGTAAAGGCGTCGGTGCTTATTACGCATATGACTGTGCCTTATATTGAAAGAGGTGGAAGAATTATCGAACTTGGTAGTGGCTCTTGCTTCACTCCGCTTCCCGCCTTCAACGTTTACTCCTCGTCAAAGGTGTTTATTCTTCATTATACAAAGGCGTTAAATTACGAACTTGAAAAATACGGCATAAGGGCAACCTGTTTCTGCCCCGGGTGGGTTGACACCGAATTTATCGGCAAGGCAACCGCAAGGAATAACGTAACCGAGCCGAAAGCAATGAAGCCTATGCTGAGCGTGGAGGATGTGGTGCGCGGGTGCGTTAAGGCATCTATTAAAGGTAAGACGATGTACGTTACTAACTGGTACACGAAACTACAACATCTACTCTTTAAGATATTGCCCGACTGGATACTCACTCGCCTGTGGCTTGGTATGCTGAAGAGCCCGGAGAAAAAAGAAGTGCCAGGCGAGGTTTCGGAAATACGCGAGGCGGAGAAAATGGCAGGGGGCG
The DNA here is from genome assembly GCA_045605175.1 of Eubacteriales bacterium. Taxonomy (GTDB): domain Bacteria; phylum Bacillota; class Clostridia; order Oscillospirales; family CAG-272; genus UBA1740. The sequence continues at coordinate 21,920 of JAZUPL010000034.1, forward strand.
AGGAAAACAATGAAGAAACCTCAAATAGCGACACAAGTGTAGAGGTTGTCAAGGAGGAAAACGAGTGGGGAACTATTGAAGTTTCTGAGGCTTGCGAAAATGAGCAGGGTGGAGAAGTCATAGAAGAACAAAGCCCAAAAACAGGTGTCGAGGAGGGCGAAAATGGCAAGGCGTGATATTGGCGCGGGAGTGCTTACCGCACCCCTGCCCCCGGTTATGGTGACGGTAAAGAGCGGGGAATGTGTCAATGTTTTGACCATAGGGTGGACAGGAATACTCTCCACACATCCCCCGAGAACGTACATTTCGGTTCGTCCCTGCCGTTATTCCTACGAACTGATTAAAGAGAGCGGTGAGTTTGTGATAAACCTCACGAGAGCCTCGCAGGCGAAGATAGTGGATTACGTAGGAATATACACAGGTAAAAAGGTGGATAAGTTAAAGGTAACAGGGCTTACCACCGTACCGAGCAAAGAGGTCGGCGCACCAACGATAGCCGAATGCCCCCTGGCACTTGAATGTAAGGTATGCGAGGTTATACCTATGGGGACGCACGACGTGTTTGTTGCCGATATTGTTTCGGTTAGTGCTGATGAAGAGATAATAGACGAAGAGGGAAAACTCCGCCTTGATAAGGCAGACCTTTTAGCCTATGCTCACGGTGAATACTTCGCACTGGGTGAAAAACTCGGCAGTTTTGGTTTTAGCACGAAAAAGGAAAAGGGAAAAGGCGAGCCCGGAGGTGGGGCGAGAGGCAGCAAAAAAAGCGAGCCTAAAGGAAAGGTAAAAGGCAAAAGGTCGGTGTCTGACGAGGCAAATTTAGGCACAGAAGAATTAAAATCTAAACCAAAAAGAGAAAAAGGCGAGTCAAATCCTGAAGAAAAGAGCCGTCCATTTTACCTTGATGCACCAAGGGGAGCGAGCAAAAGCAAGCGAGGGAGGAAGAAAAAATGAAGAGTGAAAACACAGAGAGAATAAGGGCGAGAATAATAGCCCTGATAGAGTCGGAGTTTGAGAGCGATGCTGCCTTTGAGCGTGCTATCGGTATCCCGACAAAGACGGTAAATAACTGGCGTCGTGGTAGGTCGTCTTCCTTTATGAGAATGCTGCCCCAACTATCCGAGAGATTCAGGGTTAACGTGGGCGAACTTATGGATATGCCCTTAAAGAGGGACACCTCCGAGTTGTCGGACGAGGAACTACACTTGCTTCACCTGTATCGTAGGTCGCGTTCTATGCCTGAAAAAATGCGACACGCCCTCCGCGAAACGTTGGAAACGACAATAAATCTTTACATATCTACTTACTCGGAAATTAAACAGAAAACCAAGAGAACCTCCACAAGAAAAAAGAGTGATGCGTGAGCATCACTCTTTTTTATGCTTGATATCCTTAACTTGCGAAATAAACTTCGGTGAAGTGTATTTAACTAAATATATGAGGAATAGTCGGGCAAATAAATTAAATGGGAATTTTTATTTTGCCATTGTCGGTGAAAATTACCCTCTCAGTAAATCCTACTTCCTTCGCCACCTGTATTCCTATGTCCAGATTTTTGCCGAGGTTATCTGCCTTGTGGGTATCGCCTGTTATAATAATTTCTCCGCCTGACTTTAATATGTATTCCAAAATTCTTCTGTCGGGGTAGGGGGTGGTGCGATAGCCCCTTGTAATAGCCCCCACGTTTATCTCGAAAGGAATAGAATATCCAATTAGACGCTCTACGGTAGAGAGAGCCGCCTCGTAGTATCTTTCGCCGAGGGTGAGGTTGAACAGGTCTTTGTACTTGGTTACAAGGTCAAAGTGCCCGATAATGCTCGCATCAACCCTCTTTGGCAGTTCTGACAATTCGCGGTAATAATGCTCGGCAAACCGCTCAAAGTTGCCGTCAAACAGTTCGCTAATAATATTGAATGTCTTGTCTTTGGAGAGATCTATGGGCAGGTATTCCTTACCACACAGAAGATAGTGGAGAGAGCCTATAATGTAGTCATAGCCAATCGGTTGCTCGCCGGAATACAAATCCTGCTCCAAACCACATAGCACACACATTTTGCCCTCGTACCGTTCCTTGATTTTAGATACATCCTCTCGGTATTTTTCTTCGTCCTGCCTTGACATACAATACCCTTCGTCAAAGTGTGTGTACCCATGAGAAGAAAAGCCGTAGTGGGTAAAACTAAGTTTATAGGCCCTATCAGCCATTTCAAAGACCGAATTATTGCCGTCGCAGTAGTTGGTATGGGTGTGAAAGTCGGAGATGTTGTGTTTCATAGGTTCTCCTTTTGTAAAGTTAATAAAAAATAAAAAACCTGACACAAGGTCAGGTCTTTATGGTGCACCTCCAGGGACTCGAACCCTGGACCCACTGATTAAGAGTCAGTTGCTCTACCAACTGAGCTAGAGGTGCGTACTTACTTAACGCGTTGACTATTATAGCATAAGCCCCTTTCTTTTTCAAGAGTTTTTTACCAAAAAAGCAATTTTTACAATATCTACAATAAATTAAAGTAAAACATTGCAATAATTGAACACTTATGAGCGACCATTATCAATGGTCTTACTATGCTTCCAAACTGTTAATACCGATAGACTTTTCGGCAAAAGAGCAAACCTAAATTTGAGATTAAAGATGATTTTGGCGCGCAAAGCGTCTTGACAGTGAAAGCATTTTGTAACAGGCAAATAAAAGAAGGGGAACACAAATAAGTGTTCCCTTAAATGGCTTTGATATGTGTCAAAATTAAAACTTGTTTTTGGTGGCAGTTTTGCAACGGAATAAGCCCTCAAGCGATGGTATTAAGTATAGGCTTTGCATTAAGTTTTCATAAAATTCTATCAACTGTCTTTGCCAAGGGCGATGTCTTTGATTGCCTCGCCTGCTAAAATAAGCCCCATAACCGAGGGGACAAAAGAGATGCTTCCTGGTGTGCGGCTTTGACTGGGGTTTGTGGGTGGCTCGTCCGAGAAAACTACTTTAAGATGATTTATTCCTCTCTTGCGAAGTTCTGCCCTTACGGCACGGGCAAGAGGATCGCCTGAGGTCTTGTTTATATCGGCGACTTGGAACTTCGTTGGATCAAGTTTGTTCCCCGCCCCCATAGCCGAGATTATTGGAGTATTTGAATGAGCGGCGGTTTCTATAAGCAAAATTTTAGACCTTAATGAGTCTATGGCATCTATTATGTAGTCGTATTCGCCAAAGTCAAAGGTGGAAACGCTTTCGCTATCAAAAAAGATTTCCCGTGTTATAACCGTGCAATTCGGGTTGATATCCAAAACTCTCGCCCGCGCAACCTCGACCTTAGGTCTATCTACGGTGCTGTGTGTGGCGATTATCTGCCTGTTTATGTTGGAAAGCGCAACCTTGTCGGCGTCTATAAGGGTTAGTTTGCCAATACCTGCCCGTGCTAATGCCTCGACGGCAAAGCCGCCGACTCCCCCTACGCCAAAGACCGCAACGTGGGACAGGGATAGCCTTCTTACCGCCTCCTCGCCAAGCATCATCTCGGTCCTGTCTGTGAATTTTTCCATAATACTCCTTTTTGAAAAGTGGCATACCGTGTTAAATTAACCTCCCGATATACCACAGATATGTATACATAACTTTACTTAAAACTCGCCTCTTGCGATAGCCTTGATAAGGTTGAATTTCTCGTCCACGATAATGAAATCTGCATCGAAGCCCACCTCGATACGTCCCTTGTTAAGCCCCATGAGGGTGGCGGGGGTGGTAGAGCCCATCATTACTGCGTCCTCTTTTGGAATTCCCATTTCTATTGCTCGCTTTACACAGTCAAAAAGGCAGGTAGTAGATCCTGCAAGGTTCCCGCCCTCGGTGCGTGCGGTTCCGTCCTTTACGGTAATTGGAATACCGCCAAAGATGTAGTCACCGTCGCCCACGTCGGTGGCGTGAATAGAGTCGCTTATTATGGTTATATGCTCAGGGCCGTACATTTTATAAAGCATTCTTACCGCACTTGGGTGAATGTGAACCCCGTCGGTTATAAGCTGGGCGTATGCACCGCTATCCATTCCTGCTCCTATTGGGCCGGGGGCGCGGTGGTGTATTCCGGGCATACAGTTAAAGGTGTGTGTCATCGACTTTGCCCCTGCTGCAAACGCTTCCATTGCCGTTTCGTAGTCGCAGGTGGTGTGGCCTATGGCAATCACTGCGGGGCATTCTTTGATGAAGTCTATCGCTCCCTCAACCTCAGGGGCTACCGTAACTATTTTTACATTCTTACATTTGTTGATAAGTTCCATTGTGGGTGGAATTACATACTTCTCGTTCTGAGCGCCCTTGAGTTTGACATTGATAAAGGGCCCCTCCAGGTGGAAGCCGGGGATATTTGCGCCGTGACCGAGTGGGAGTTCGAGCATTGTTGCATTTATAATATCCTCCTCGCTTACCGTCATCGTTGTGGGATACCAGGTGGTGATACCGTGCGCGAGTTGCCAGTCCGCCATTTCGGGAATGCCACCAACCGAGGCATCGTGTCCCATACAACCGTGGCTATGTATATCTATAAGACCTGGATAAATATCAGCGCCGCCAAAGTCGACGCCCTCTATGTCGGTTTTTCCGATGGCTACAATTATACCGTCTTCTACGGTGATATCTGTAAGAGTTCCGTTTAGTTTGACATTCTTTATTGCCTTCATAAAGTCCTCCTTGGCTTTTTCTTTATTATACCCCTAATCGGTGGACAATGTCAACACATCTCTTTGGTTTTTTGTTTTCTCGCTATTGAAATTTGTATTGCATTGTTATATAATAGAGAAAAAGATTGTTTTTTGCCCATACAGGGAGAAATGGAGAGTGTATGTTATCCAAGATATACAGTTCAGGCGTATTGGGTATAGACGGTTTTCTCGTAACGGTGGAGTGTAGCGCGTGGGAGAGGGTTCCCCGATTTGAGTTGGTAGGCTTGCCGGATGCGGCGGTTAAAGAAGCAAAGAATAGGGTGCAGTCTGCTTGCGAAAATTCGGGATATGTTTTTCCTTCGCTTGACATAATGATTAACCTCGCTCCCGCTGATGTAAAGAAAGAGGGAACTGTTTTTGACCTTGCTATCCTCTGTGCTATTTTGCAGAGTGATGGAATAATACCTCGCTCGTGCGATTTCTCTGACAAGTGCATAATCGGAGAGTTGTCTCTGTCGGGTGACGTTCGCCCGATAAATGGCGTTTTGTCGATGACTGTGTCTGCCCGTGACAATGGAATAAAGGAGATTTTCGTTCCGCTGGAAAATGCCGATGAGGCGGCGGTTGTGTCAGGAATTACCGTTTATGGGGTGCAGAACATAAGACAGATGGTGTCCCACCTCAAAGGTGAAGAACCGATGCATCCTCATCCGTCAACCTCGATAGATCTTGACCTTTCTGCCGAGCGGGATATTCCCGACTTTTCGGACGTTTGTGGGCAACTTCGGGCCAAGCGAGCCTTGGAAGTGGCGGCTGCCGGCGGTCACAATATTTTGATGATAGGCCCGCCCGGTACAGGAAAGTCGATGCTTGCAAAACGTCTGGCGTCTATTCTGCCGGATATGGATTTTGAGGAGTCGCTTGAAACGACCAAGATACACTCGGTAAGCGGAAAACTTGGCACAGGTCTTGTGACACAGCGTCCATTCCGATCTCCCCATCACACGGTAAGTATGCCCGGTCTTGTCGGAGGTGGCGTTTATCCTCGCCCCGGTGAGATTTCGCTTGCACATAACGGTGTGTTGTTCCTTGACGAATTACCGGAGTTTTCAAAAACGGTGACCGAATCGCTCCGCCAACCCCTTGAGGACGGAGTTGTTACGGTGACTCGCGCCTCGGCAAAAATCACCTATCCTGCTAAGTTTATGCTGGTCTGTGCTATGAACCCTTGCCGATGCGGTTATTTCGGCGATACAGTGCGCCGTTGCACCTGTACCCCCCAGGGCGTGTCCAAATATCTCGAAAAAATCTCAGGTCCGCTGCTTGACAGAATTGACATAGAAATAGAACTTCCGAGCGTGTCTTATACCGAAATTTCGGGAAAAGGGCAAAGGGGCGAGCCGTCAAAAGAGATTCGCAAGAGAGTCAATGCTTCTCGTGCTTTTACCAACGAAAGACTTCGCAGGGCGGGGGACAAAGAGGGAGTCCTCAATGCAAATATGACAAGCGATATGCTTCGCAGACATTGCGTGCTTGACGAGGAGGCGTCAGAACTTTTGCGTATGGCGTTTGAGAGTCTTGGGCTTTCTGCCAGAGGGCATGATCGTATCCTTCGTGTAGCGAGAACGATTGCCGACCTTGCGGGAAAAGAAAAGATAGAGGCTGAGCATATCTCTGAGGCAATAATGTATCGCTCGCTCGATCGCAAATACTGGAAAAGACAGCAATTCTAATAAAAAATTAACCTCTTAAGGAGATGCCTTCGGGTATCTCCTTTTTTGTGACAAAATGGGCTTAACCCGTTGGTACAAATCGACCATTTTCTCTTCTTTTACCGATATTGCGGAGAAAAATAGCAAAAATAACAAAATCTTTTAGCTCGTACACAAAAAGTTTTTTGTGAAAAAGGTAGAACATTTTATCCAAAATCACCAAAAATTATTTATTCTTATTGAAATTATAAATAAATAATGGTATAATGTGTGCAGTCATAAATCTTTATGTAAAAGGAGTTTACACATGAAGAACTTTAAGAAAATTCTGGCAGTGATTTGCGTGCTTGCCCTGCTTTGTGTCGGTGTGGTTATCACCGTTATAGCAAATGATGAGGGCGGATATACCGGCACGGTAGAAGGGCTTAACGAACAGATTACCCAGATAGCCGATGGTGGTACGAGCAAAGCAGATGCTCGTATAGAAACCGCTGTTACATATCTGGAAACGGTAGATCCCGCCGAAGAGGGTTATGCTAATGCAGTGGCCGCTCTTAAGGCTGCTATTGTTGCACAGGCAAAGTACCACATAGAATCCTCTTCTAAAACGGATGATGTTGATAAGAAGATTACTAGTGTTGGCAAGGCTGCAACTCTTCTTGGATATATGGAAATTGACGGTCAAACCGCTAACTATGAAGTGGTTATCGGCGATATGAATAGCGAGATTATTTCGGCTGTTACCACTATTTCCAACGGCATCGAGTTTATCCAGAATACCACGACCGGCTATTGGAATACAATGGATACCAAGATTGCCATCAACAAGATAAATGGTCTTCTTAAGAAGAGCCCCGGTGTGCTTGAGGCAACCGGTGAGACCACACTTATCGAAAAACTTGCGGGAATTGAGGCTACATTCCAGGAAAAGCGTGCCGCTAATAAGGAACTTGCCGAGAGTTATGCTACCATAGAGGAATACGGCTACGGTATGCTCTTCAATCTTAATTTCGAAAATGCAAAGGGCCCTAATTACGGCTTCGACCAGATGGATAACTACAAGACCAACCCTTACGGCGTTGAGATTGTTAACGGGAATTCTGTATTTACCATTCATTATCAGGAACCTAAAGACAATACCTATCCTCAGATTGAGACTCCTGATGCCAAATTCGGTATCGTCTGTGAGTTTGATTTTACCACTCTTAGCGCTCTTCCCGAAAATGGATTTGACGTATCGGGCGGTGGACAGATCAACCAAGCGGGTGGGTACTGTGACCCCTTGATTTTTGGCATCACCGGCGAAGGTAACTTCTATTATGGTGATAGACCCGGTAAAGGCTACCATGAGGTTATTAGGGAGAACGTTATTACCCCCGGCGAGTGGGTACATTTTACATACGTTTTCAATTATAGCAAGCAGGTCTTTGATATTTATTTTGAGTACGAGTACATAGGAAGTCCCACTGCATACACCGGTACGAAAGATAACCATGCGGATGCAGACGCAGCACCTATCGAACACCTCCATATTCGTCCTAATGCATCTTCTATTAGCGGCGAATTCTCAATGGATAATTTCCAGGTTTATAAAGGTTCCGCTATCCGTACCGATAAAAAACTCGATGCAATGACCGCAGATGAGAAGTTCATCTATTACTGCGACTACATACTCGATAGCAAAAAGCCTGTTCTCTCGAGAAATAATGCATACTCAGCAGTAGGAAAGATGCTTGCTGCCTACTATGATAAAGAAAACGAGGAGTATCTCACCGATGATCCAGCAATAATTGCCGCTATTGATAATTATTTTAAGTATGATTATGATGAGGCTATGGCGGAACTTAGAAGGGCAAATACAGAAGAGTTTGCAACCCTTGTAGAAAAATTTGCAATAATCGAGCGTACTCTTAATTCCACAGGTACCCGTTCCGCGGCAAGCAGTAATGTTAACGATTTCCTTGCCAGCGTAGGCGCTCAAATTGAAACAAATGAACTCTACGAAGAGGCTAATGCAAAATTCCAGGCTCTTGAGAAACTACTTGGGTGCGATAGGAGTGCTTCCAGTTTCACTATTTCGATGCAGCGTTTTGCTACCGCCCCCACTCTTGTTGCAAGAAGAAAACACCTCGGCAACGCTACAACTCTGAAGTTTGATGAAACATATCCTCTTGACGAGGCGTATTATGACAGTTGCTTCAACATCACATATGATGAGAACGGCAACGAGATTTCAAGAAAGCCCCTTACCTCCTTTGAGCAGTTTGTTGAAGAATATACCAAATACGAAGAGTCCACCGTCATTCTTGAGGGTTACGAGAGAGATGATATCTCGAAGAAGATTGTCAATGTTATTGAACTTATCAAGGAGTATGACACGGTTGAAGAGTGGCAGGCAAACTACGATTATGTAAACGAATATATCCTTATTCTTCGCGGCTTTGTAAAGGATAACGAAGATGACGAGGAGTTCGAGCCTATGAACGAGGATTACGAGGGCTTGAAAGAGGCGCTTGAGATTTATAAGGTTATAAACGCATGGTTCTATAACACTCTCCAAGGGCAGCATATCGAGATTCTTGACCAGCAACTTGCGATGATTGCCGCTACCGATTCCTACATAGAGAAGATGGGTATGTGTGCTTTTGTCACCAGATATCTTGCAAGCAACGATATAGACTTCAAAAACTCTGAAATCCAGAGAATCGTTACAACTCATAATACCTATCTTGAAGAACTTGAATACAGAAAAGACGACTACACCGCCCTTCTTGAACAGAATGCGTACTACTTCAACTCTATCATGATCAAACTCACCCTTGCGGAGACCTACACCGAGATAAAGGCTCTCTACGACGAGGCTACGGGTTACTACTTTGCTCTTGATGCAAACGTAGAGGGTACAAGAGAAATGATGGCGATATATGACGAGTTTACCGAAAAACTTGAAGCTATCAAGGAGTACAGCAAGAAGTTTGTCGACAGCGTGGCACTCTATGCGCTTGTAGATGAAAACGACAAGGATGCGAAGTTTGGTGCGCTTGTAACCTGCTACTATTACAGCCAGCAAGCAGAACTTTCTTACGAGGGTGTTGCGGAGAAGATGGCGGAGTTTAACGAGGCATACGACGCATATATAGCAGAGGTTGAAGAGACTAACTCTGAACTCTCCTGTGCAACCGGTATTATGGCTTCCACAAGAGCAAACACCGGAACGGCTACCGTAGTTTCTGTTATCCTTGGCGAACTTGTGGAAAACTAATTGATTATATAAAAAAATAAATGGCAAAAAGCGTGCTCTCCCTTGGGAGAGCACGCTGATTTTTTACAAAGGGTCCCCATCACGGTAAAAATAGCAAAAAAAGAGAGGGAGCATTTCGGCCTAAAAACCGATTTGTTCCCTCTATTTGTTTTATTTGCTTAGTCGAACTAAGCAGGTATAATAGAATTATCTCTGGATTCTACCGGTGCCGTTTCCGCCGGCGAGAGCCTTAACTTCATCAACGGTAACGAGGTTGAAGTCGCCCTCGATAGTGTGCTTGAGGCAGGAAGCCGCAACAGCAAACTCAACCGCATCCTGAGTGGAGTAACCGTTGAGGCAGGAGTAGATAAGACCGCCACCGAAACTGTCACCGCCACCAACACGGTCAACGATGTGCATATGGTAGGATTTGGAGAAGCAATATTCACCGGTTTCGGCATTATAGAGAAGAGCAGCCCAGTCGTTGTCGTTTGCACTTATAGAGGAACGAAGGGTGATAGCAACCTTCTGGAAGTTGAATTTCTCGGCAAGTTGACGAGCAACCGACTTGTAACCCTCGTGGTTAAGTTTACCGCCTGCTATATCGGTGTTCTCTGCATCGATGCCGAACACGTCATGTGCATCCTCTTCGTTGGAGATACAAACGTCAACGTATTCGCAGAGTTTGGTCATAGTAGCCTGAGCCTGCTCGCGAGTCCACAACTTCTTTCTAAAGTTAAGGTCGCAGGAAATGGTGATGCCCTTAGCCTTTGCAGCCTTACAAGCCTCAAGGCAAATCTCTGCAACGGTGGGGTTAAGTGCGGGAGTGATACCTGTGAAGTGGAACCAGTCTGCACCCTCAAAAATCTTGTTCCAGTCAAAGTCGGAGGGCTGTGCCTCTGCGATAGACGAGCCGGCTCTGTCGTAGATAACCTTGGAGGGACGCTGGGAAGCACCCTTCTCGTTGAAGTAAATGCCGACACGGTTGCCGCCGCGAACGATCATCGAGGTGTCAACACCGAATCTGCGGAGTGCGTTTACTGCAGCCTGACCAATCTCGTGCTTGGGAAGTTTGGTTACGAATACCGACTCAAGACCGTAGTTAGCAATAGAAACAGATACGTTAGCCTCACCGCCTCCGTAAACTACGCCAAAGCGGTCTGCCTGCACAAAACGGGTATATCCCTCGGGTGCAAGACGAAGCATGATTTCGCCAAAAGTTACAACTTTCATTTGAAAAAACCTCTCTTAGATAATATTTTTTAAGTTAGATACATAGATTGTACCATAGTGTAAATCGAGCAGTAGTGGTGTCGCTTTGAAAAATGTGACTTTGTAGTGTAAAGACACGTTTAAGGTGTATAATTATTCGCCCTTAAGCGCTTCTATACATTCCTGACAGACAAGTTGTCCCTTAAACTCCGTAAGGTTTTGCAGATTTTCACAGAAACAGCAAGATCTTGAGTATTTCTCAAGGATAATGCGTGAGCCTTCCACATAAATTTCGAGTTGGTCGCCATTCTCGATGTTTAGAATTCTACGCCACTCCTTGGGAATAACGATGCGTCCAAGTTCATCGAGGTGTCTTACGATGCCGGTGGATTTCATAATTACCTCCGTGTTTAATTAAATCAGAACGACCTATCGTTCTTCTAATTCATTTTAACATATAAAGTATTTGATGTCAAGAAAAGAATGTAAAAATATATGTCGAAAACAAAAACTGTTTTAGGAGAGGCTAAAAAGATGTTGTATAGAAAAAAAGAAGAGAATAAAGAAAAAATACTGTCAAAACTTCCTCGAAAAATCCTTCTTGAAATTGAGAGTATAAGACTGTCTGTGCCAAGCCTTTTTGAACTTTTAAGCGAGGTTAGGCTTGAGGCGATTTCGCAAAGTTCTTTTGTTGTTGGAGGAAGAAGATACCCCTTTATTAAAAAGGTGGGTTATAGCGATATAGAAGAAACACTATATCGAATAACAGATGGCGAACTCTTCTCGGTTGGCGAACAAATCAAACGTGGATACATACCCCTGCCGGGTGGGGCACGTATGGGTGTTGGCGGAACTGCAAACTATGACACAGAGAATATAAGAGGCATATCTGAAATAGGTAGTCTGATATTTCGCTTTCCGACCGGCAGGTGTGACTTTGCGGAGGAATTGTGCCGAGTGTGGTTTTTGGGTGAGGGGGGAATGCTAATAGCCTCAAAACCTGCCGGAGGAAAAACAACAGCCCTGCGAACACTCTGCCAAAGGATAGGTAGTGGCAGAGAGGCAAAGGCCGTGGTGGTTGTGGACGAGCGGTGCGAATTTGATTCATTAGAAAGGTTTCCCGGTGTGGTAAGCATTCTCCGTGGATACAGGAGAGCAGAGGGCGTGGAGATAGCCCTAAGAACGATGTCGCCAGAGGTTATTGCGGTTGATGAGATATTGACAGAAGAAGACGCACACGCTCTCTCTATGGCGGTTGGGGCGGGCGTTACAGTTTTAGCGACCACCCACGCAAGTGGGTGCAGGGAGGCGCTTCTTCGCCCTGCGGTAAACCTGCTCGCAAAGCGAGGGGCATTTTCAAGAGTGGTGCATCTTGACAAGGAAAATGGACGGTTTTTCATAAAAGAGGTAGAGGCGTGTTAAATTATTTGGGTTGCTTAGCGGTTATGGGTGCTTCGGTGGCTGTGGGATTATCCTACCGCTGGTATAGAGAACAGGTGGTTTTGTATATGCAGGCGCTTTTGGACTTCATAGGCAAACTCAAGGAAAACGTGGAGTGCTATGGGCGTTCTATTTCCACATGGATTTCCAATTATAAATCACCCCTGCTTGAGGAGAGCGGTTTTCTCGAAAGGTTGAGAGGTAAAGAACACATAGGCAACGCGTTTGACGCCACGAAAGAAAATATGCAACTAACCGAAGGGGCGAAGGTTTTAATACAGGAACTGTTTTACGGGTACGGTGGGAGAAATTTAGAAACCCAGATATTATCACTAAAACAAGGGCTTTGTCGGTTAGAAGAACTTATAAAAAATGAAAAGGAAATGAAGGACAAGTCGGTTCGTGCCGTGTTCGCAATGTCGCTTGGAATTGCGGTGGGATTGTGCTTGCTTCTTTCCTGAGGATGGAGGGAAGATGGACGTAGATTTGATAATTAAGGTGGCGGGAGTCGGTATGATTGTTGCCGTGGTTTGCTTGGTGTTAACCCGAGCGGGAAAGGAGGATCAGGCAAACCTTGTTTCTTTAGCAGGAGTCGTACTGATACTTCTGTTTCTCGTTGGCAAGGTGGGTGAACTAATCACTGCCCTAAGAGAGGTCTTTGGCTTGTGAGCGGGGTAATGGGGGGAGCGTTTATCGCCCTTTTTGTAGCATTCATGACCTTTATGCTTCGCTCTATGGGTTACGAGGGGGCAAAACTTATCTCGGTCGTGGGGACGGTGTCGCTTTTATGTGCCTTGATTTTAGGAGTAGGAAGATTAATGGAAAGCCTTCCAAAGGAACTTCTCTCGGGCAGAGTTGTTGAGGTGGCAGAGGTAGCCCTTCGTATAATGGGTGTGGGATACGTCTTTGGCATAGTGGCAGATATCTGTCGCGAACTTGGGGAGACAGGACTCGCAAATACCGCGCTTGGGCTGGGGCGTGTCGAGATTTTAATGCTTTCAATGCCTTATATAAGCGAAGTTGTAAGCAGTGCGGTGAAGATGCTTGAAATATGATTAGTGTAAATAATAGTTTACTTTTTCTTGAAAACACAACCGAAAAGGTTGTGGAGGATTTTTCATCTTTTTTGCCACAGGGAATGGAAAACTTTTCGGATGTGGGAGAGTCTGTCAGTTCGCTCGGCTTAGACCGTCTTTTAGGCGAGGTGGTCGCGATTCTTTTTGGTGGCAAGGCAGATGTTTTAGTGTTTTTCTTTACGCTTTTAGGATTATCACTATTAATGGCTTTGTCGGTGAATCTATCGAGCGACGGCTCGCAGTTTGCTGCTCGTGCCGTTGTTCTGGTTTCGGGTGGTATTATTTTTTCTTTAATGTTTCCACTTGTTTCTGAGGCTACAAAAACTCTTGGTGAACTCACGTCTTTTTTTGCTTGCGTGGACGGGCTGTGCGTCAGTATTACTGCTCTTGGGGGAGGAGTTAGCACATCGTCAATGCGAGCAGTGTCCTCGTCCTTTGTCCTTCAGTTGTTTGGTTTTCTTGGCTCATCTCTTGGGGCGTTGGTGGCGGTGATGTTTATTTTTGCCACCATTTCTTTGATAGACCAGGACGCAAAGAACGGGATTTTTGATTTTATAAAAAACCTTTTTACAAGAGGAGTTGCTCTGCTCACCGCTTGCATAGGTGGATTTCTGACTTTACAAACAGTGGTGGCTTCTATTTCCGATTCTGCTGCTATCAGGACGGCTAAATATGCCGTAAGCGGGCTTGTGCCTGTGGTTGGCGGTACGGTTTCTTCGGCTATTTCTTCTTTGGCAGGGGGGCTTCAATATGCCGTAGGAGTGATTGGTGGAGGAAGTGTGGCGGTGATTGTGGCGATGGCACTTTCTCCGGTCATTATGTTGCTTGCCTATCGCGGCTGTCTTGCACTTGCTATGTTTTTTCTTGAGTGTTGTTCGGCCAAGTTGGCGGCTCGGTGCATCTCTTTGATATCGGGTGTTATGGATAGCCTTATATCGGTATTTGTATTAACTTTAATTATTTATTTATATGAGATTTTGCTCTTTATTATAGGGGGTGTCGCCATAGCATGAAGGAAAACCTTTTGTTTTTGCTTGGTATTCTTGCGGTTGCTGCATTGGTGGGTGCTTTGTCACACTCCTCGCTCTCGCCCACCGTGCGCACCGCTCTTTCAACCGTGATTATTGCTGTAATTATTGCTCCATTTGTTTCAATGATTTCTAATATTGGACAGGTGGAAATTCCAGAGATTTCTGTGGGTGAGGGAAATTATGACGGATATATAGAGGTAGGCGAGGGGGCATTTTGCGAGGGAATAGCCCTTGCTGTTGCTAAAGAGTTTTCACTGTCTTTGGGTGAGGTGAGAGTAGAATGTGTGGACTTTGATTTTTCTCAAATGAGGGCCAAAAAAATAAATATTTCGCTCTCGGGCGAGGGGCTTTTTGCTGATTATCGCTTGATATGTAGATATGTTGAGGACAATTTTACAAGCGGCGGGAGGTGTTATATAGATGAACTTCGGGAGTAAGGGCTTTTTAGGCTTTTTGAAACAAAAAGGAGGGCTTTGGATATTGGTATTTGCCGTATCGATAGGTCTTTTTCTTCTCGTATTCTTTTCGGGTGGCGATAATGCTACATATCAGGATAGGGACGAAATAAGCGAATTGTGTGCCTCTGTTGAGGGGGTGGGAGAGTGTCGGGTAATGATAACCTATGAGGAGGGCGAGCCTGTGGGCATAGTAGTGGTTTGTCGAGGCGGTGACTCGGTACAGGTTAGACACCGTCTTTATGAGATGCTATCGGCTCTTTACGGAATAGGGGCAAATCGAATATCGGTTGAAAAAATGAAATAAAAGAGGAATATAGATAAAAGCCACCTCATATTCTTAACCAGTAACAAAAACAAAGGAGATGCATACAATGAAAAACGAGAAATTGAAAAAATTCTTCTCTTCTCGGGTGGTCCGTAGCCTTGCCCTCTTGGTGGTTGTGGTTCTTGTTGGTGTGGCAGTGTTTGTCAATTACAAACTCTTCTATGATCCGATAGGAGATATGGGTTACGGCGACAACAATATGGACGACAACTTTGGCGGCTCGGAACAGACCGGCTCAAATGCAAACGGAGAAAACGAGGATTATTTTACCGCTACTGCTTTGAATCGTCAGCAGTCCAGGGACGAGGCAATAGACGTGCTTAAACTGGTCAGCGAGAGTGAGGACGCAAGTGCTGAAGCAAAGGCGGAGGCAAATGCAAAAATTGCACAGATTGCCACCGACATACAGAATGAGGCAAATATAGAAACCCTCGTAAAGGCAAAGGGATACACCGACTGCGTGGCGATAATAGCCGAGGACTCGGTGAGTGTTATCGTTTCCTGTAACGAAATGCAGGCATCCGATGCGGCACAGATTTTTGCAATAGTTTACGATACTACGGGCGTTAACCCCGAAAACATCAGCATTATTACAAAGTGAGAATGGCAAAAACAAAGGCACGGTCAACGTGCCTTTGTTTTTGTAAAGAGAAAAGGAGTAGGAAAGAGAGCAAAAATTATGTCTTATAAGGGTAAAACCGAAATAATCATCATTTAGTTTAACCTTTTGTGGCAGAATTGTTGTAGCAGGTTTATCTCTTCGAGGTGGTAAATTGTACAAAAACAAAACTTTTAGTATAATTATTGACTATTTTTAATTTTCGTGTTAAAATAACATATCAAAAAACTTTATGTTTTAAATGTTGCACGCACACCCGTGCGACGAAGGAGAATTATGGAAAAATTAAAGGTTGGTATAGTTGGCGCAACCGGTATGGTTGGCCAAAGATTTATTATGCTTTTGAACGAGCACCCCTATTTTGAGATAACTGCTCTTGTAGCAAGTCCTCGCTCTGCAGGACAGAAATACGGCAAGGCGGTGCTTGGCAGATGGAAGATGACTTCGCCCTGCCCCGAGAGAATACTTAATATGGAAATTATATCCT
Organism: Eubacteriales bacterium; assembly: GCA_045605175.1. Classification (GTDB taxonomy): domain Bacteria; phylum Bacillota; class Clostridia; order Oscillospirales; family CAG-272; genus UBA1740. Next base: position 38,168 of record JAZUPL010000034.1, read on the forward strand.
CGGAGGATGTGGAGCGTGTCGGCGAGTTGGTTGATTTCGTCTTCTGTGCAGTCAGTTTGTCAAAGGACGAAACCCGTGCTCTTGAGGAAAGATATGCAAAGGCAGAAATTCCCGTGGTTTCCAACAACTCTGCTCACAGATGGACTCCAGATGTTCCTATGGTAATTCCGGAGATCAACGACGCTCACCTCGAGGTTATCGAGGCGCAGAGAAAGAGACTTGGTACAAAGCGCGGATTTATTGCAGTTAAGCCCAATTGTTCTATTCAGGCATACGTTCCCGAGCTCACTCCTCTCCTTAAGTACGGCATCAAGGAAGTAGTTGCCACCACCTATCAGGCGATCTCCGGAGCA
>JAZUPL010000035.1:0-63600 GCA_045605175.1 Eubacteriales bacterium
AAACGGCGATAGAATAAAAACACCATAAAATGAAGAAAACCGGTGGTTTTCAACCTTAATTTTCTTCAAACTTGTAAAAAACACAACCGAGGTGCTGCGTAATACAACACCTCGGTGTTTTTATTCGGTTATGCCTAAATGAAGTAGCCCCTTTTGATTAGTATTTTTCTTTCATAGCCCGTTCCATATCACGGTTAGCATCGCGTCTTGCAATATCCTCGCGCTTGTCGTAGAGTTTTTTACCCTTGCAAAGGCCGATAGCCATCTTAACCCGCGAGCCCTTAAAATAGAGCGAGAGAGGTACTAATGTATAACCCTCGCGGGATACAAGACCTGTCAGTTTCATAATCTCGCTTTTGTGAAGCAAAAGTCGCTTGGGGCGTAGGGGGTCTTTGTTGAAAATGTTGCCCTGTTCGTAGGGGCTTATATGAATACCGAGGGCAAACATTTCTCCGCCGTCTATCTCGCAATAGGAGTCCTTCATATTGACGGTGCCTGCACGCAGGGATTTTACCTCGGTGCCAAACAGTTCTATACCCGCCTCGTAGGTTTCGATAACGAAATAATCGTGCCTTGCCTTTCTGTTCTCGGCTATGACTCTTGTTCCTTTATTCTTTTCTGCCATACCGTACTCCATAATAATTCAGTAGATATATTTTAGCATAAAAGAATAATAAAATCAACTATTTTTTGTCAATTGATTGGCTATCCTGCTTACTATTTCGATAAGTCGGAATTTTATAGAATAGCCTCGGCTTTCAATAAGAGTCAATTCCTCTTTGGTGTAGTCTATAATTCCGTCGTCGGCAGGTGCTTTTTCTGTGGCGAGGTCAAGACACAGGGGTGGATACATCACGCACCACCAGTTTTTTCCCTTTGCTTCACCGAGTGTAATCTGCATTGAGTAATAGTAGCCACAGGGAAGGGAAAAGTCCTCATACTCTCTTGTGTCATACCACTCCTCGGTTATTTTCACTTGTGAGGTGTAGTCATAGCCCTCCTCGGCTATCCACCTGTCCACGTCCTCTTTAATATTTCCGCTTAAAGTCTTGCCGAGGGCAATAGCCCCATCAATGCTTTTGCTCGTCTTTAATCTCTCGCCGTACTTATTTAGCACCTTGTCCCTGATTAAAAGTTTTAGCGTCTGGTCCTCCTCGCTATCCGAGTTTGCGAGGATATGTAGGCGCAGAGTGTCCTCATAAATAGCCGCATCGCCGTCGTTAGGTACTGCCGCCATAACAAAAAGACAAAGAGCGATAACAGTAAGAGTGCTTAAAAAATCCTTTATCATTTCCTTATATCTCCTTTCGGGAGAAGTATTGACGGGTAGAGGGAAAATTATTCAAACAAAAATAATTTCTCTATTGAGTGCATAATTTTCCTTTTTAGAAAGGAAGGAATTCTCTTACCGAAGCAAGAATTTCAATCAAAAGGTATATTGAAGATAACAAAAGAGTATAATATAAAAAAAGAGAAAAAGGAATTTGAATAATGAAGATAAACTACAAAACGCTTATAATAAGCATAGCAATACCGCTTGCAGTCGGTGGACTTTCCGCCCTTTTGACAATGGGAAGTATGGAGCATTTTTCAAAACTTGAGCAACCGCCCCTATCCCCTCCTGGTTGGCTTTTCCCCGTGGTGTGGACTATTCTCTTTACCCTTATGGGCATAGCGTCCTATCTTGTGGTGATGAGCAACGCCACCCTTGAGGATAAGGCAAAGGCGCTCAAATACTACGGACTACAACTGGTGTTCAACTTCTTTTGGAGCATTTTGTTCTTCAACTTTGACCTCTACTATTTCTCCTTCGTTTGGATACTCGTCCTCCTCGCCCTTATCCTTGTCACAATGACTCTGTTTTATAGAATTGACAAAAGGACGCTGTTTCTACTCTTGCCCTATGCACTGTGGGTGGCGTTTGCATCCTATCTCAATATCGGAATTGCGATACTGAATTGATAGTGATTGAGTTGTTAGCGAAAGTGAAATTGCAAAAAATATCCTTTGATAATCTCACGGTGTTTAACGAGGTTGCGAGCAAAACCAACCTTTCTCCAACCTTCCCCTCTGGGAAGCGAAGCGTCCTGAGAGTGTTAGAAAACGGTTGATAACTGTTTTCCCTCGAAGGTGACCGAGCCGCAGCGAGACGGGGGACCAGAAAGTGGTGGATGAGGTTTTCCCCTCGCATTTTCACTATGCCGTTTTACTTACAAACTCGTAATTTTATGTATAAAACAGCCTCTTTCGGTAGAGTTTTTCTACTAAAAGAGGCGTTTATATTCGTTATTCTACTTCAAGATTTTCAAAAAGGAAGATATCATCATTTAGAAACTCTATTACAGTCATACCAAAACCGTTTGCAAGCATCATTGCAGTTGATAATGTAACGGTTTTGCTTTTGCCACTCATAATCCACTGCATGTGTCCGTGCTGTATCCCCGATTGTTGCTCTAAACGATACTGCGTCATTTTCTTTTCTCTAAGCAACTGGGTTATTCTTTTAGCAACAGCATCATTTACAGTCATAATGCACCTCCGAAAGAATACATACGGAAGAAAACTTCCATAAATATTATATTCTTTTTAATTGCAAAATATAAGAATGTATACTTCCTTATGGATTGCATTCTTTAATCAAATATGCTATAATTATGAATGTATACTTTCATAAAAAGGATAAAACAGTATGATTATTACTTTTTGCGGACATTCAAATTTTAGTGTTGAACAAGGCGACGAAAGACGATTATTAACGCTTTTAGAAGAAATATCAAAAGGGCATCAAATCGACTTTTATTTTGGTGGCTATGGAAACTTTGATTACTTTGCTAAAGACTGTGCAAAGAAATTCAAGGAAAACCACCATGACGCAAGGATAATTTTCATTACACCCTATTTGAACAAATGGCTTGAGGATAGAAAAGATTATTTTGAAAAAGAATATGACGAAATAATTTACCCCGAAATTGAAAGAGTACCATTGAAGTTCGCGATATCAAAGCGTAATGAATGGATGGTAACTAAAGCCGATTATGTTATTGGCTATGTTTTCGCCCATTTTGGCGGAGCTTATAAAACCTTACTTTATGCACATAGGCATAAAAAACCTTATTTTAACTTGTACAACGGGAATTTCGATTTACACTAATATTATATTAAAATATAATTATTTTCAGAGTTGCAATTTTGACGTGTGGTTCTTGACAAAAAGCCTCTTTCGGTAGTTTTTTCTACCCAAAGAGGCTCTTTTTTTGTTTTATTTGTATTTAGGGAGGGAGAAAAGAAGACAGGCTTATATCCCCCTAATCCTATCCATCAAATCCCTGATATCCTCGGGTTTAACCTTCAACACCTCTCGGTCATAGGTGAGAAGACCGTTTGTTTCGTCCTCCACGTCCGACACCTGGGTGTAAACGAAGGCAGAAGCACCTGCCTCGGCAAGTGGAAGCACCTGCTTTTCGTAAAGAGCATATAGTGCGTCCTTGAATTCTGTGAGGCTACCAAAGTCCTTGTAGCCGTAGTTTTTATCGCCAAAGAGATGCCCCTCGGCACGGTAGGAATAACCGCCAAACTCACTGATAACCAAGGGCCTCTCGTCCCTGTCCTTGACAACCAAATCCTTGAAGTATATATGCCTTGAATCCACGTCGCTTTTACTTCTTCTGAACCAGCCCGAGGTGGCGTCAATAATCCTCGAAGAGTCCTTGCTCTTTAATTTGTCGTACATCTCGTCGGCACAGAATTGTCCCCAGCCCTCGTTAAAAATAGTGTAGTAAACCACCGAGGGAGTGTTGTAAAGCAGGTCGGCTATACCGTACATTGTGCTTTCAAATATGGCACGGCTTTCGGGGTTTCGGTGGCGAAGGGTGTCGGGGAGTTTCTGCATACCAATTGTGGGCAGGGCAGTGTCGATAATAAATGAGTATTTGCCGTTGTTTACCATATCTTGAAATACGGCGATACCCTCCCTGTCGCACAGATAGTAGAAAATCATAGGCTCTACCTTAATATGCTTTCTTAACATATTAAATCCAAGCGACTTTACCGTGCGAATATCGTCGATATATCCGTCTATCGTGGCAGGCAAAAATAGTCCGTCAGGGAAATACCCCTGGTCAAGCAGACCGTTGAAAATATAGGGCTTTCCGTTTAGGCAGATTCGGTTTACACCGTCCACCTCTCTTATATCCACCGTCCTTATGGCGAAGTAACTCTCTATCTTGTCCTCGCCACTCTCAAGGGTAAAGTTGTATAGATAGGGACTTTCGGGAGTCCACTGCTGTGGGTTTGTAGGTCTTATCTCTACCTCATCAGAGCAAAACTCGTAAACCTCGCCGCCCTCAAAGGATATTTTCTTGTATTTCTCGCCACCGAATATCTTTATTTTCACCCCGTCACAAAGAGGCTCAATGCGTATATTCGTAATAGCATTTGGGGGCAGGCTCTCAAGCCACACGGTCTGCCAGATTCCGCTGACGGGAGTGTACCACATTCCTCCGCGTTTTTTTGTCTGCTTTCCATAGGGATATTTTGTGTCAAGTTTGTCCTCGAACTCTACGCAAAGGGTGTTTTCGCCGCCCTCAATATACTCGGTAATATCAAAAGAGAAGGGAAGATAACCGCCCTCATGCTCGCCAACCTTTTTTCCTCCGACATACACCCGTGCAATCTGGTCAACAGCGCCAAAATGCAGAACAACTCTGTCTTTAATAAAGCCATCGGGCAGGGTGAATTTTCGCTCATAACTGCACTCGGTGTAGCCCTCTATACTTATCCCGACACCTGACAAATGGCTCTCAGGGCAGAAGGGAACTAATATTTTGGTATTCACTTCTTCCATGCCCTTTCCGCCAAGGTGAAAATCCCATTCTCCGTTGAGGCAGAAATAACTCTCTCTCTTAAACTGCGGGCGAGGATAGTAGGAGTGAGGACAAGAAGTGTCTAACATATCTTTGTATTTTGTAATCAAGGTGTAGTTCATAGCCTTCTCCTCGTTGTTTTATGACATTATTTTATCACCACTTATGCAAAAAAGCAACATAAAACCAAAGGAGCGAAAAAATAAATTAAAAAAATTCACAAATCTTTGTTTAGTTCTTGAAAAAATATAGTTTCTGTGTTAAAATATTGATATTATTTTTTGACCGAGGTTTTCTATGTTTATTCAAGGATTCAATAACGAACAGTATCTGAAAATGCAATCGCAAAGGATTAAGGAGAGAATATCACTCTTTGGTGAAAAACTCTATCTTGAATTTGGAGGTAAACTCTTTGATGACTTCCACGCATCGAGGGTGCTTCCCGGCTTTGCCCCCGACAGCAAAATCAAGATGCTTATCGAGATTAAGGACGAGGCAGAGATTATAATTGCTATCAATACTGCGGACATTGAAAAGAACAAGGTACGCGGCGACCTCGGCATTACCTACGACCTTGACGTTCTTCGCCTTATTGACGCCTTTCGTGGATACGGACTTTACGTCGGCTCGGTAGTAATGACCAGATTCAGGCCCAGCCCCGTGTCCGACGCGTTCAAGGCAAAACTTGAAAACCTCGGTATAAAGGTATATAAGCACTATGCAATAGACGGCTATCCGCACAACATTCCTCACATAGTTTCCGAGGAGGGCTTTGGCAAAAACGAGTATATAGAAACAACACGTCCTGTTGTGATAGTTACCGCCCCAGGCCCCGGCTCGGGAAAAATGGCCACCTGCCTCTCGCAGATATACCACGAGAGCAAAAAGGGCAAGAAGAGCGGATATGCCAAGTTTGAAACATTCCCAATTTGGAATCTAACGCTTAACCACCCCGTAAACCTTGCCTATGAGGCAGCAACTGCCGATTTGGCTGACGTAAATATGATAGATCCCTTTCATCTTGAGTCTTACGGGGTAACTACCGTAAACTATAACCGAGATGTTGAGGTGTATCCTGTTTTGCGTGCGATGCTCCAGGAAATTCTCGGCGAATGTCCCTACAAGTCCCCCACCGATATGGGTGTAAATATGGCAGGATTTTGCATTTATGACAATGATGCGGTTTCTGCCGCAGCAAAGCAGGAGATAATCCGCCGCTATTATGTGGCGCTTTGCAATCTTCGTAAGGGAACGGGTAGCGAAACCGAGTGCGAAAAGATAGAGATGCTTATGCGCAGGCTTTCTTGTGATCCTGTGAGGGATAGGCCCTGCGTGTCCGCCGCTCTTAAAAAGGCCGAGGAAACAGGCAATCCTGCGGTAGCCATTGAACTTAACGATGGCAGAATTGTCACGGGCAAGACCTCTCCGCTGCTCGGTGCTTCGAGCGCCGCCCTACTAAACGCACTTAAGGCTATTGCGGGAATTGACAGCGGTGTGGATATTATATCTCCCGAAATTCTCGCCCCCATTCAGGTGTTAAAGACGCAAAACCTCGGCAACCATAACCCAAGACTTCACACCGACGAGGTGCTTATAGCCCTTGCCATTTCCGCTGCAAATAATCCCAAGGCGGCCGAGGCTATGCAGGCTATTCCGATGCTCAAATATGCAGAGGTGCATTCGACGGTCATACTCTCCCAGGTTGACGCTGGCACATTCCGTAAACTTGGAGTAAATCTATCCTGCGAGCCAAGATACCAAACCAAGAAGCTTTTCCATAAATAATCATTTTCACATAGAAACTTTTTGCATAAAGTCAATATAACAGGTAAAAGCCTTTCATAACCAATTTTAAGGGTGTCCTTTTTGGGATGCCCTTTTTTATTTGAAAAGGTTTTGCTTTTGTTGACAAGGGCAGGGGAGAAGTGGTAAAATAAAAAAAGAATTATTTTATAATAAACTTAAGAAGGATAAATCATGAAGTTTTTACATATATCAGACCTTCATATAGGAAAAAGGTTAAACGACTTTTCGCTTATAGAGGACCAAAAGTATATTTTAACTCAAATAATAGATGCGGTAAAACTTCAAAAGCCCGATGCTGTGCTAATAGCGGGTGACGTCTATGACAAAAGCATTCCACCCACCGAGGCGGTGGAACTTTTCGACGAGTTTTTGGTGAGCCTCTCGGCTCTTAAAACCAAGGTGCTCCTGATAAGCGGAAACCACGATTCGGCCGAGCGACTTGCCTTTGGCTCTCGCCTTATGGAGCAGAGTGGAATTTATATCTCCCCCGTGTATTGCGGTGTATGTGAGCCTCTCTCGCTCATTGACGAGTTTGGTGAATGCCGTATATATATGCTCCCCTTTGTCAAGCCTGCCACCGTACGCAGATTTTTCCCCGACCGTGAGATAGAAAGTTACACCGATGCCGTCAGGGTGGCAATAAAGAATATGAATATCGACGAGGGCAAAAGAAATATTCTCGTAGCCCACCAGTTTGTCACAGGGGCAGAAAGAAGCGAGTCCGAGGATGTGAGCGTCGGCGGACTTGATAACGTGGACGTGGGCGTGTTTGCCTCCTTTGACTATGTTGCTCTTGGACATATCCACAGACCGCAAAATTGTACCGAAACCGTCAGATACTGTGGCACACCGTTAAAATACTCATTCAGTGAGGCAGAACACAAAAAGAGCCTTACTATGTTGACTCTTGGCGAAAAAGGGGATATAAACATAGAGGAAATACCCCTCATTCCCTTGCGTGATATGATATCTCTGTCGGGAAGTTATGATGAAATTATGTCCCGTGGCGTTTCTGACGACCGCCACAGAGAGTGCTTTGTCCGTGTGATATTGACAGACGAGGAGGAAATACCCGATGCCATGGCGGGATTAAGAACGGTTTATCCCAACATTATGGAACTTCGCTACGACAACACACGCACGAGAAATATCGGTAAAGAAATGGGGGAAGTGGATATAAAAAATCGCTCACCCCTTGACCTCGTCAGCGAGTTTTACACTTTGAGAAACGGCAAGGATATGAGCGCGGAGCAGACGGCAATAGTCAAGAAATTGATAGAAGAGATTTGGGAGGCGGAGTAATGCGACCAACAAAACTGATAATGTCGGCATTCGGCCCTTATGCGGGGGTTGTGACTCTCGATATGGACAGGCTCGGCGAGAGTGGCCTATACCTTATCACGGGTGATACGGGTGCGGGCAAAACTACCATTTTCGACGCAATAACCTTTGCCCTTTACGGTGAGGCAAGCGGTGCTTTTCGCAAGGCGGATATGCTACGGTCAAAGTACGCCACGCCCGAGTGCAAAACCTATGTAGAACTTACTTTTAGCCACAAGGGCGAGGAATATATAATAAGCAGAAACCCCACCTATGAGCGCCTGAAAAAAAGAGGGACAGGCGGCGAAACAACAAAAGAAAACGCAGGGGCGACACTAACCCTGCCCGACGGCTCTGTGGTGACAAAGACCTCCGAGGTTACAAAAAAGATAATAGAAATTTTAGGTGTCACAAGAGAGCAGTTTATGCAGATAGCGATGATTGCCCAGGGGGACTTTCTTCGTCTGCTTACCGCAAGCACCAACGACAGGAAGGAAATATTCAGCAGTATATTTCACACGTCTGCCTATGAAACCCTCGCCGAAAGGATAAAGGCTATGACAAAGAACCTCGGCGCAGAGAGGTCGAGAATTGCCGAGGCGATAAAGTTGCACCTGTCAAATTCGCTTATCAGGGAGGACTGCGAGGGTGGCGACCTTATACAGGCATTGCTTGAAGAATCCGCCATCGCTATTGTCAAGCGTATAGAGGAAATAAAGGTGATTTTATCCTCGGTTATAGTAAGCGACACAGAAGAAAAGGAAAATATAAAGAAAGAAATAGAGAAAGTCGAAAAGGAGATGACCTCTATCGAACTGCTTTTGGATAGAGCAAGGACGAGAGCAGAATTGATAGAAGAGAGGGACAAGGCAAAAACAGACCTGCAAACCGCCACAAAAGAAAAGGAAAAGGCGGAAGACGAGGAAAAGAGGATAGACCGACTAAAAGAGGAGCGCGAAAGAGTAGTACAAAAGGCGCAGGCACTTAACTCGGCTCTGCCCGAATATTCGACTCTTGACACTCTTACAGAGAGAATATCCCAACTGATAGAGGATATAAAAGAGCAGGAAAAAGCCCTTGAAAATGCAGAAAAGAGAATAGCAGAACTTGATACGGCTATTTGCCTGTGCGAAGAAACTCGCCTCGGCCTTGAAGAAAAAAGTCAGGGAAAGGAGCAAGCCGTAAAGGAGAAGAACGAGGTAGAATCTCGAATTATTGAACTTGAAAAATTAAAGGGTAGAATAGAAAACAAAGCGACCTTGACCGAAAGCCTTGTCAGCACAAGGCAGGAGTATGAGCAGGCGAAGGAAAAGGCAAGAACAACACTTGCGCTTTACACCGAGTTAAACTCAAGATTTTTAGACGAGCAGGCGGGCATACTTGCCGTGAATTTAAGCGATGGCAAGCCCTGTCCTGTGTGTGGCTCACTTTCGCACCCAAGCCCTGCAAATCCTTCCGAGGACGCCCCCACCGAGGCAGATGTAAAGAAAGCCAAGGAAAACAGTGATTCGGCACAGGAAGAAAGGGAACAGAAAAGTGTTGAGTGTAAATCAATAGCCACACGCCTTGAAGTGGAGGAAAAGGAGATAAGCGACAGTACTCTTCTTCTTTTTGGAGAGGGCGTGCTTGCAGAGTGTGAAACGGTCGCTTCCTTGATAGCCGAGTTGGAGGAGAAAAAGAACTCTCTTGAAAGCAGAATAAAAGAGATAGAAAGCGCCAAAGAGGCTCTCAAAAGCCTTGAAAAAGACCTGGGAGAAAAAAGGGAAGAGCGAGCAAGTCTTACCGAGAAAATAAAGGGTTGTATAAAAATAATCGAGGCAAAAACCGAGGATAAAACCCTAACCGACAGCCAAAAGGAAAAGATAGTTGCAAAACTTGAATTTTCCACAAAAAAAGAGGCAGAGGACGAGATTGTCGCCCTCGAAAAAAGAAAGTCCGAAATCGACGGGGATATTGAAACTATTACCCAAAGGCTTAATCAGGCGAGGGAAAACTACGCCACGGCAAAGGCTCTTTTAGCGAGCAAAAACGAGGAATTGGACAAGAGCAAGGAAGTCGATCTTTCTACAATAGAGGAAAACAAACAACAACTTATAGCAAGCAAAACAGCCCTCACAAACAAAAAGGAACAAGCCATAACAAGAATAGATACAAACACCCAGTCATTGAAAGATATAACCGAAAAGTATCAAGTATTCTTAAAGGTTGAGAGCGAGTATGTAATGCTTACGGGACTTGATGACACCTTCGGTGGCAAGGCTATGGGAGAGGGAAAAATCAAACTTGAAACCTATATCCTGACACATTATTTCGATAGGGTTATCGATATGGCGAATGTCAGATTTTTCACGATGAGTTCAGGACAGTATCGTCTTGTCCGTTCCACCGAGGCGGAGAGACAAGGGCAGGGCGGACTGGAACTTAATGTTATCGACTACTATACGGGTGCCGAGCGAAGTGTAAAAAGCTTGTCGGGTGGCGAATCCTTTAAGGCATCGCTATCCTTGGCACTTGGACTCTCCGACCTAATACAGAGCGACGCAGGTGGAATAGAACTTGACACGATGTTCGTGGACGAGGGCTTTGGCTCGCTTGATACAGAGTCTATTGACGTTGCCGTTCGAGCATTGATAGGCCTTGGTGACGGCACCCGCCTTGTGGGCATCGTATCCCATAGACCGGAACTACTTGCAAGTATAGACCGTCAAATACAGGTAAAAAAGGACAAGAAAAGCGGAAGCACGGCGAGAATAGTATTATAAAATTATACACAATCATAACCTTTGAATATTGTATTCAATATCGAAAGACATAAAGCGGCGAGGCGTAATAACCTTGTCGCTTTATATTATAAACTTCACACTGGGGAATAATTTTTCTAAAATGTATTGACATTCTAAGAAAAATGAATATAATAATATTGAGAGCAGTAGAGTCTTCGTGACAGCTGACACAAATTTTGTGTCCCGACTGCTCTTTTTTATTTTTAGAACAATTTGTTTTCAATTATTAAAATTTAGAGGGTATAACACTAAAAATAAAGAAAAAGCGAAAAACCTCTTGCAAAATCAAAATGTTTGTGTTATAATACCAAAGTGTTGTGACACAGTATGCATCATAGAGAGTTATTTCACCTCCAGTGAATATAAACACCTTGTTGCATCATATTTATGCAGAGGTATCGAAGAGGTCATAACGGGGCTGACTCGAAATCAGTTTGTGGATAACACCACACGAGGGTTCGAATCCCTCCCTCTGCGCCAAAGGTTCAATTTAACCCATTCGGGTTGGATTGAACCTTTCTTTTTGGCTCATTCCGAAACTCTCAGCGAGGATATGCCCGATGATGGCAGTAACGGTGGCGCAACAAACGCCGACCTTATTACCAACGACTACCTCTGGGCGTCCTATGCTTTTATGCACGAGTCCTACGATGATGACGGCGAATCTGATTTTAATGACACATCGGCATTGAATACATATACCTACATTCACGAGTTTGGACATATCCTCGGCGCTGATGATTATTATGACACCGCAGCCGACACATCTCCTATGGAAGGTTGCGATATTATGGATTCAATGCTTGGAGATCATAGCGCATTCACCAAAATTAATTACGGCTGGATAACAGAGTCGCGCCTCGTTGTGACCGACGATTATGTCACCTTGACCTTAAAAGATTTTGGTAAAACAGGCGACACGGTAATCATTGCCAACAACTGGGATGAAACTCTTGGCGCATATCAGGAGTATTTTATTGTAGTTTATTACACGAATTTGGGGCTTAACGGCGGTGATAATGCAGGTTACTTTGCCCGTGACGGAGTTGTTGTTTACCGCATAAATTCCTCTCTTTATATTGACTCGGAATACGAGGAAATTTATTACGATATTTATAACAATAACACAGCCCCCTCCGAAGAGTATGGCACCGAGGACAACCTCATTGAGTTTGTAAAAACCCAAAACGACACATTTACCTATGTTGAGGGCGACACCCTCCCAAAGGTTATTCTCACCTCTGGTGAGAGCCTTATTTATACCTTTGTTGTAGAGTCGATTGATTCCGACGGTGCAACAATTACATTTACAAAAGTGGCTTAAAAAAGTATTAATAGCATACACGATGCCTCGGATTTCTAAAATAGCCGTCGTGACAGTATATTGCAAACCGCACCGAGCATTCTCTAAATGCGTGCCGTACTTTACTCTATATCTGCAAGGTTAGTTTTTTAGCACTTCGGCAAGTTGCTCCAAAGCGTCATCATAGTTGTCAAAATCAATTATGTAATCGCACAAGGAGGCGTTTTGTTCTTCGTAATCAATAGCGCAAAGTCTGTTTACTTTATCCTCGATTGATGAGTTTTTCCTGAGGATACTCGCCATCAAGGCTCTTTTGTCCCTCTTGATATAAACCGTCGTAACATTTTTATAGTAGGTTTTGAGCGACATAGCGCCACAAATATCCATAGTTGTCACTACACGCTTTCCGCGGGCAAAGGTGGCTTCAATATCGCTTCGCTTAGTTCCATAGCAGTTGCCGGCGTATGTGGTGGCGGACAGAAATTCGCCTCTGTCACACATACTACGGAATTCCTCAAGCGATACATAGTTATACCACTTATTGTTGGGTGTTTCCGAGGGCTCTTTGGTGGTATAAGTAACCAGTTTTTCAAAATCAGGGTTTTCCTCCAAAAAACGGGAAGCAATTTTTGACTTTCCGCTGCGGGCAGGTCCTACCAGAACAACGATATCGGGGTCTTCTTCATTTTTTGGGTGGGGAATTGCTGAATAACTTTCCGCGATAACCTCCACCAGTTTTAGAAATTCATCATAGTTGTTGACTGCCAACATACCGGTTGCTTCCTGATTCCAGGGGCGGCGCATCAGTATAGGGTGCTTTGCGCCTGAATTAAGGATGTTGTGCAGGGCATCGTCGAAGAGGATGTCGGTGTGTATATTTTCTTTGGCAGCGCCCATGTAAATATGATTCTCAGGAATTTCGGGAAATTCCTCCATAATTCGCCTTGCCCGAATGCCCATAAACTGAGGCGGTATAGCAGTGCAAATATAAACCTCTACCATCTGAGAGAGCCTTTTTACAAAATCTTGTGCGCCCTCGTAAACGGGCTGGGTGCGATAAAATTCGGGATCGTTAAAATAACTGTAAATAGTATCTGCGCGTGTACCCATTTCGCCCCAACGTTCCTTTTCATATATGGTCATTGGTGGATTGAATTGATATTTTTCGTTGGCTAACCTGATAACATAAGATGTGCATTCCATCAAAAGGTCATCCACGTCAAGGGCGACCGATAATTTGTATTTTTTGTTCATTTTACTACCTCGCTTTCTTAAATGTGCTTCGATATACAAATCAAATATTGTCGCGCTTACGCCGTCCACAGCGACAAGAGAGCAAACCCAATACATACTATATATAAAAAAGGGTTTTCATTTATCACTTTTTATGATTATTAATCGGAGCACATTGTTTAGTTAAATTTTATCATCTATATAATAAAAAAATCTACCGTTACAAAGAACGGTAGAAAATCATTTAGGGTGATTTGTAGAGACACGCAACCATATCATGCGTTTATACCAGAAAAATATATAGATAGTTATTTTGGAATATGATTGTACCATACTTTGCACAAAAATGCAAGAGGTTTTTTAGATTTTTTAACTCTTTTGTATATTTTTCTTATTTTTGCATTGATGATATACAACACTGCGTGTTGATGATATGCAATGCTTCGCATTGATAGGTGTTATCTAATCCCATATCTTTCTATGACAAAGTCCATGTCCTTGTCACCTCTGCCTGAGAGGTTGATAAGGATAGAGCCACGCTTCATTTTCTCTGCGAGTTTTATAGCGTAGGCGACGGCGTGGGCGCTTTCAATGGCGGGGATAATGCCCTCAAGCCTTGCGAGGGTGAAGAATGCGTCAATGGTTTCCTCGTCGCCTATGCAGTCATATTTTACTCTACCATTGTCACGAAGGAATGCGTGCTCCGGGCCTGATGAGGGGTAATCAAGACCGCTGGCAACCGAGTAAACGGGAGCAGGCTCGCCGTTTTCGTCCTTTAACATAATACTGTTAAAGCCGTGCATAATTCCCTCGCTGCCATATTTAAGACTTGCCGCGTGGTCGCCGAGTGTTGGCCCTTTGCCGAGTGGCTCAACACCATAAATCTCCACAGGATAATTAAGGAAACCGCTAAACAGTCCCATAGCATTAGAGCCACCGCCCACGCAGGCAACTATGGCGTCGGGAAGTTCGCCCGTCATACCGAGGAACTGTTCGCGAGCCTCTATACCTACAACACTTTGAAAATCTCTGACCATCATAGGGAAGGGGTGAGGGCCAAGTACCGAGCCTATGCAATATATAGCATCCTGATATTCACGAGCGTAGGCTAAAAAGGCGGCATCGACCGCTTCTTTCAGCGTGGCAAGTCCCTCGGTTACTTCTATAACGTTTGCGCCGAGTATTTTCATTCTCGCCACGTTGGGGGCTTGCTTCTTTATATCCACCGAGCCCATATAGATGTCGCATTTCAGTCCGAAGTATGCGGCGGCGGTGGCAAGAGCAACACCGTGTTGTCCTGCACCTGTTTCGGCAATGACCTTTTTCTTTCCCATATATTTTGCCAAGAGTGCCTCGCCCATGCAGTGGTTGAGTTTGTGAGCGCCTGTGTGGTTGAGATCCTCACGCTTTGCATACAGTTGAACATTTCCGAGTTTATTTGAGAGTCTTTCAAGATAACTTATAGG
The DNA here is from genome assembly GCA_045605175.1 of Eubacteriales bacterium. GTDB lineage: Bacteria > Bacillota > Clostridia > Oscillospirales > CAG-272 > UBA1740. The sequence continues at coordinate 14,774 of JAZUPL010000035.1, forward strand.
CGTAGGTCTGCCCTGAAATTCTCGACGAATTGTGCGAAGTTCGCCTATAAATTTGCTGGATTTACATATAGTGAAGTACGCCTCGGTTATCTCTTCCATAGCCTTTCTTAATTCGGGGGTTATGTAAGCACCGCCGTATTTGCCGAAAAATCCGTCGTTTGTGGGGTAGTTCTTAAAATATGTATCAAAATCAATACCGTTATATATCATTTTTCTTCTCCTTATCATTTATAAAAATAGATGCAAAAAACTTTTTGTAGATAGCGTGAAAGGGGTATTTAGTTCTTACGCCATCGCTTCGTCAGTAAAATCATAAACCCTCCAAAAAACAAAAAAGTCCCGACAGAAAAAAACTGTCAAGGACGAATGAATATTCGCGGTGCCACCTTGATTCACCAAACGGTGCTCTTACGGATACAAACATATCCTGACCTATTACGGTGGTCTGCCGTTGTAGAATACTCGGCAAAAATGCCTTTGACTACACCCTCCACGGTCCATTTGCAAGCCTGTATCTTACCCGACTCTCATCATCACGGGCTCTCTGTAAAGGCATAACCTGCTTTATCTCCGTATCAACGGTTTATCTAATTATACTTTATAAACAAGGGCTTGTCAAGAAAAAAGTGCAAGAAAAATAGTGCAAAATAAATACAATTTTGACATTTTTTAGTCAAATAGAAACGATATATTTAAGTGAAAAGTTCGTCTTCGATTATGTAGGGGAGATTTAAGGGTGTCGCAAGGCAAGAAACAAGTCTATTGAAAAACTCGACCGCTTTTTTCTTGTCGGCAAAGCACTCCTTAGCCTCGGCAAATCCTCGAACACCGTCGATGCTTATAAACTCAATGGATATAGAATAAAGGCGGATACCCATACTTGCGATTCTTGAACTATCCTCGTAGGAAAGAGTATATGTATAAGTTCCGTCTGCTGTTTCTACCTGTTTGGTTTGTAAAGTAATGTGATCGTTTGTGATATTCTGTGCCATAATTCTCTCCTATATGCAGTTATTTATATCTATACTTCAAAATTTGACCTTTGATAACAAAGTCCCTTGAAATACATTAGCCAAAAGCCCCATTTTGGGGGATTGGCTCTTACTGCATATATTATAGCACTAAATAAAAAATATTTCTTGCGAAAAAAGTCTGCAAAAATAGGGTGTTTTTTGCTCCTAAATGCAATATTTAACAAATTCAGGTTGCAATAGGTCTATAAATGCAAAAAAACAATTCTTTTTGCGATGAAAATATTGTTTTATAGGGCAGTAAATCCTGCAAACAAAGAGAAAAATGCAGGAATTTTCTGTAAATTTAATAAAAAAACCTGCAATTATGCAATTTGCAAGATTTATCCCCATAAAACAGAGCCTTGCAAGCGATTTTGCAATCTGCAGGATTTTTATATATTAGAGGCTTGCAAGTTTAATTTCCGCCTCCGAGTTTACCTTGCCGTCCTCGCGAATAGTACGAATGTAGAAAATGTCCCCTTGCGAGGCAGAATAAACTCTAAGTTTTTCGCCCCTTGGTGCTTCGTTTAGGTAGTTTATTGATATACCCTCTATTCTGTAACCGTCAAGGGGAAGGAAGTTTGAATACATATCGGGATAACGAGTGTTGTTCATGTGCCCATTTTGGTCAAGGTCGGCATAGTTTACGGTATATGTTCCAACCTCGCAAAGTTCGCTTGGTAAATAAAACCTTTGCAAAGCCATACCGTTGCTATCATGTACTTCAAGACCGAGGTTGAAGTCGTCCACCTTAACAAGACTTCTTGTTTGTGTGTCAATAAGAGCCCATACCGAAACCGCTCTGCCTATCACTTCCTCGCCTCTTTCGATGGCATAACAACGCAGAAAACTGTAACCTCGACTCTCGCAAGGGTAGGTGCAGGCGGTGAGCCTGTCATAAACACGCACAGGCGAGGTAAATTCCATTTTTATCTTGCTGAGTATAAAGGCACGCCCCATGTTTTTTAACTCATCGTAGGACATTCCGCCCTCGCTTAACTGACTCTGTGCACAACTCTGGATATATCGCATAAGTGCCGATGCCCGTGCCACGCCGTTTGGATCTATATCGTGTATATCGACTTCAATATTTGTTTTGTAAATAGACATATTATCACCTCTTTATAGATATATTTTACCACCGTTTTTCTTTTTGTCAATGAAGCGTGGGGAAATTTAACAAATTGAAAATAAAAATATAACAAATGCTTTTTTGGTGTAGATTTTTCTTTTGGTTTATGTTAGAATATATAAAAAAGGAGGCTTATATGACTATTTTAACCAAGGATAATTTTCAGTGCGAGGTCGAGCAGTACGAGGGGCTTGTTGTTATAGATTTGTATGCAGACTGGTGTGGCCCTTGTAAAATGCTCGCACCGATATTAGAGGAACTTGACGGTGAGTATGAAAATGTGAAGTTCTGCAAGGTAAACGTGGACGAACAGATAGAACTTGCAAGAATGTTTCGTGTTGAGAGCATTCCTATGCTCGCATTCGTCAAGGACAACACTTTTCTTGACTTCTCGGTGGGCTATGTGCCAAAGGAAAATATAGTAAGTATGATAGAGGAATACATATGAAAATTAGGCTCAACGATAACGCCGAGGTTGTCAAGACGGTCAAAGAGGGGCTTGAGAGGACGGGTGGCTATTGCCCTTGTCGCTTGTCAAGGACCGAGGATAACAAATGTATGTGCCTCGAATTCAGAAAGCAGATTAAGGACCCTGATTTTGAAGGATACTGTCACTGTATGCTATATTATAAGGAAAAGTAGAGAGAACGGGAATTTTAGTCCCGTTCTTTTGTTTTTGTATCGAGTTTTCTCTCTTCCTTTCGCAGGGTGAAAAATCCTGTAAAAACGGGGAGAAATGTTAACCGAAAAGGAGGTTGTTTTGGTGGGAAGTGCTATGCTATAATACATAAAAAAAGCGAGGTATTATATGAAAAGATTGATTTACGGAGTGCTTTTGCTAATAGTAATCACCTGTCTTTTTTGCTCATTTTCCGATGGGGGAGCGAGCGAAAACGGCAGGGCGATAATAACCGAACAAGGCGATATTTACATCGGCACTCTTGACGGAGAAGAGGTAGTTGCAAACGGGGATATATACGAGGTAATCAAAACCTTGTCGAGCCTTTGTAAAAGGCTTGAATTTGACGGAATAAGCACAACCGATAGTCTAAAACTTCCCGAGGGCCGTTACGAATTTTTCGGCAGTTTTGAAATTGAGGACAATCTTATTATCGAGCAAGGAGTGGAACTTACACTTTTTGGCGATATTCGTTTGGGAGGCAGTATTATTCTGCGTGGCGGTACGCTTAAAATCATCGACGGCGTGACACGGGCAGACGGTGGAGTAATCCTCGACTCCTTTGCAGGCTCGTCTCTTTTTATGAGTGGAGGCGAAATAATATCCTCGAAAAGCGGCGGTGCTGTTGAAATATGGCTCGGTACGGCAGAAATAGGCGGAGGATATATAAAAAATGCAAACGGAAATGCTATTGTAAACCATTCCACACTTTCGCTTGGTGGCTCTGTATTGCTCGACGGCGGTGGGGTTGATTTGCTGACAAGCAAACCTGTTGGACTTACCGCCTGTGGAGAGGGGCTTGCTTCGGTCTTGGAGTGCGAGTATTCTGCCGAGATAAAGGAGGGATATAGAACTACCGTATTTTATAGCGCAAAAGGCGTCTATATAGATAACATAGCCCTCTTTGACAAAGATGGAAAGTCTCAGAGCCTTGGATATTCAGAGAGTTTAGAGGGCTGTGCCTATTCTGATATATTATCCGTCAACCTACCTTATTTTGCCGAGTATTACAGCGCTACTGAATTAATATATAGGAGCGAGTTTTATGTTGGCGAAAGGGCAGAAGTACCTGATATTGTTATGCCACAGGGCTTTACCGTCTTGGGTTGGTACAAGGACATAAATCATACCGAGGAGTTTGTCTTTGGCTCTTTACCCTCTGAGTCTTACAGGGTGTTTGTTGGAGTAGGACTTTCGCCCTTTTCCTATTCGATAAACCGACTGAAAACCGAGTATGACGGCAAGGAGCATATAGTTTCTTTTGCATCGCTAAGTCACCCTCTTGACGGGCAGTACAGTTTCGTCTGGTATAACCCAAGGGGCGAGGTGGTGTCGCTTTCCGACAGTTTAACCGTAAAAAACACCACCGATAGCGGAATGTACAGTTGCGAAATAACCTTCAGATACGAGGGATATACCATAACTCGCTTGGTAGAAGATATAGAGATATCCATAGAAAAAAAGGTGCTGAGTATTCCCACAGTACCGAGCGTTGAATATGACGGTGGCGAAAAGCAACCTATGATTTTTTCCACCTCTCTATATGAGGTCGAAAGGGTGGGATACACAGACTCAGGAGTGTATAAAGTAGCCCTGACACTTCTTGACAGCGAAAATTACAGGTGGCTAATAACAGAGGGGGAAACTGCCTACGCAAGTTTTGAGATAACACGGGCAGAGAATTACTGGTTAGAAAGCCCTTGGGTGGGCGACACATATTTTGGCGAGCAGATTTTACAGAGAGCAACAGGTCGCTTTGGTGAGCTGGTATATCTTTATTCAAAGGAGGAAAACGGCGAATACACTACCGAAACACCCAAAGAGGTAGGAACATATTATCTTAAGGCGGTAATAGAAGAAACGGGCAACTACCTCGGGTTAGAGAGCGAGCCTTTAAGGTTCTTTATAATGGAGGACAAGGTTGTTTCACTCTCGGTGCTAACCCTAATGACAAAGAGTGAATACACCTCGTTTGACTATTTTGACAGAAGTGGATTAACCCTGCTCGCTACTTATAAAAGTGGTAAAAAGGAAGAAATTGACGGAAAAAGCGTAGCCGTATCCTATCAAAGCGCCGACTCCTTCAGATACCTTGACACGGCTATACTTGTGACTTACAAAGGCATCACCCTTCCAATTCCCGTCACTATCAGCAAGGCGGAATATCTCTTTTTTATACAGGATTTTCAAACCAAAACAACCTATAACGGAAAATATCAAATTCCCACGGTGAGTATAAATATGCCCACAGGCATTGACCAAATAACCCCAACCTACAAGGTAATCGGCGGGGGGAGAGATAGAGGAGTCTATACGGTAAGGATAGATTTCTTTACCGAGAGTCAGGAGTATTTCGTGCCTGAAAGTCTGACATTCGAGTTTACTATTTCCGCCTATGAGGTGGAAGGTGTGTATTATAATACGACCTTCGTCTATGACGGAGGGGTAAAATGTCCCGAGGGGTATTATCTTGATATTTTCGGGGCAGAGATACCGCTTTCTTTTGAGGGTGGCAAAACAAACGCAGGGGATAATTATTTAGCAAAGGCATATATTAACGACGAAAACTATTACTTAAAAAATGACACGGTAGAGTTCAAAATAGAAAAGGCGTACTATAATCTTGCCGAGGTGTATTGGAGTTCCGACGGTTTTACCTATAATGGGCAGGTGCATAGCGTGTCGGTTTACGGCTTGCCTGATGGCGTTGAGGCTGTCGGATATTTAGACAACATCGCCATCGATGCGGGGGAGTATTTTGCCGAGGTAAGACTGATATATGACGATAAAAACTACATTAAGCCACAAATCGAGCCATACAGATGGGAAATAAAAAAGGCAGAATACGATATGACATCCGTCGAGGTCTTAGGTGGAATGTTTGAATATAGCGGTGATTACTACTACCCAACAATTTTGGGAGAGATGCCGACGGGGCTTGATGGATATACGCTTTGTTATCGTATTTTGGACGGTGTTAGGGATGTGAGTGTCGGTGCTGTTAGTGTGGGAGTGGAGTTCTTCACCGAGAGCAAAAACTATAACGCACCGCCTATAATGTATGCGACGGTTGAGGTCTATCCCAAGGAGATTACCGTACTATGGTCAGACCTTTCGACCGTCTATAACCAAAAGCCACAATATCCAAAGGCAGAGGCCGAGGAGTGCGACATAGAGGTGGAAGTTCTCGCCATAAACGCAGGCGAATACACCGCAAAGGCAAAAGCCAAAAACCCAAATTACACGGTTAAAAACAGTTCGGCAGTGTTCGTTATACAAAAGGCGGAGAACTATTGGACTTCTGTCCCTACTGCTACCGATATTTTCTTCGGGCAAGGGGTGAAAATAAACGGTTCGCCCTTTTATGGGGATTTTGAGGTCGAGTATTATCTTGACAAAGAACTATCGCGTCCTATAAATCCCCCTCTTGAGGTTGGCAAATACTACGCCTGCCTTGTGGTTAGGGAAAGCGAAAATTACGAGGAACTCAGGTCTGAGGCACTATCCTTTGAGGTAAAAGCAGTAATCGCCGAAAGCATTGAATTTACTCTATTAAACCCTATTTTAGCACTTTCAAAAATAGAGTATGGGGATTATGTCTTGTTGATTAAATACAATGACGGAAGCGTAAGAGAGGCAGAGCACGGCGAGGTCGAATTCGTTTACGAAAACGGCAGTTTGCCAAGGGGAAATGACGGTAAAATGACGGTTGTTTGCCTCGGAATATCTCTTGATTTGTCTGTCACGGTACAAAAGGCAGAGTATGACTTGTCGGGCGTTTATTGGGATAACCTCTACTATGAATATGACGGAAAAGAGAAGACGCCAAGCCTGTTGGGATTGCCACAGGGTGTATCCGTGGCGAATATTCTCGGCTCGGCTACGAATGCAGGGGAGTATATTATTTCTGCCACTGTAAACTACGATGAGGAAAACTACAACGAGCCGAAAATGCCCACGGCAAAAATGACAATTGCAAAGCGGGGTATAACACCCTCGTTTCAAAACAGCGCGATATATAACGGTGAAATTATTTTCCCCATGGCGAGCGAGGACTTTCTTGTCCCCCTATGCGACGGTTTTCGTGACGCAGGCGAGCATTTGGTTGCTTTCGAATTAACAGATGAGAAAAACTACTACCTGACAACCCCTTACGCCACCTTTACAATTCACCCCGCCCCCGTGGAAATAGTGATAAAGGACAAGGAGTTATATCTATTCGAGAGGGTGGAGAATATTGAATATGAAATAAACACTCACGGCAAGGATATTTCCTTCAACTTTGATTTTCATTTTGAAGGGGATAGGATATATGCAAGGAGTGAGGACGGAAACATTCTTCTCTCTGTAACCCCCGGTAAACTTGTCAGAATTTTTGCCCTGTCGCCAACTTTAGGACGAGCGATATGTATCTCTTTTATTCTCTTTGTTTTCTTCGCCCTTTTGCTTGCTATAATTATTCGGTACAAAAATAAAATCTTCATGTTTTTAAGACCGGCAGGGGTGGTAGAAAAGCAGGTGTCAACCCCATCACTTTTGGGGACGGGGTATCTCTCGGTGGACCTTGAACACGCCGAGCGACTTCTCACCGACACCATAGCACGCACGCTTTTGAGAAAAGAAACCGAGGTTATAAAAACCGAGGGAAGCAAGAGAGTATATATAAATGTCGATGTTTTAAGCGAGCATTTCTCCCCTGGGGATAGGATAGATATAAATATCCTAAAAGCAAAAGGACTTGTGCCAAAGGACGCCTTGACGGTAAAGGTGCTTGGTCGGGGAATGATAGACAAGCCACTTTTCGTCTATGCAAATTCCTTTAGCCTCTCGGCGGTAAAAATGATAGCCCTGACGGGTGGCGAGGCACACAAGGTGATAAGCGAAAACAAGAATAACGATAACTAAAACAAGGAAAAAACTCTTGAAAATAATAAAACAATGTGATATAATACTGGTTAGTTTAATCTATGGAGGTAGAGTATGTCTATTGATTCAAGAGCAGATAGCAGAATAAACATAAAAAAACTTGTCTATCTTTCTATTTTAACCGCCTGTGTTGTCACGCTTCAGTGCATAGCCTCGTTTCTTCCCGGCGTTTTGTCTGTAAACCTCTCGCTCGTGCCTATCGTAATAGGTGCGGCAGTATGTGGCAGATTTGCAGGTGGATGGCTCGGACTTGTCTGTGGGTTTATTATTCTTTTTGACCCTACCACCAGTGGTTTTATGTCCTTTAACGCCTTAGCAACCGTGATTCTCGTTTTGGTTAAGGGGGTTGCTTCGGGATTTTTGGGCGGTCTTGTTTATTCGCTTTTTGAAAAGTGGAACAAATATGTTGCCGTTTTGCTTTCTGCCATAGTTGTCCCTGTTGTCAATACGGGTATATTCTTCGTGGGTTGCCTCTTGTTCTTCTTCGACCTGTTCGTCGGTGTGGCGGGCGGAAGTGTTGTAACCTACCTTATAACCGTTGTTATAGGGGTAAACTTCCTTTTTGAACTTGGTGTCAATGTGGTGCTTGCCCCCACGATTTTAAGACTTATCAATATTAAAAAATCATAAAGGAAAGTCCTTTGCTTTTTGGCAAAGGACTTTTTGAAGTTACCGCAATCACTTTTGAAGTTACTGCAATAACTATTTGAAGTTGCCGAAAACGTCTTTTAAGTTTTCGGATATATCTGTTGGAGTCACAATGATAGAATTCTTGTATTTGGACGAGGATATACTCGTCATTTATAAGCCGTCGGGTGTTCCTACCCAAGCGGATAAAGGAGCAGAGCGTGACGCTCTCTCTGTTGCAAAAGAGAAACTTTCTGATGTGGGCGAGGACAACTCGCTTTGGCTTGTGCACAGGCTCGACCGTGTGGTGAGCGGAGTGCTGGTCTTTGCAAGAAACAAAAGGACTGCCGCAGAACTATGCGAGTATGTAAAAAAATACCTGTTAAACAAGGAGTATCTCGCGGTAGTCGAGGGCGAAGGCATAGACGGGCTTCTTGAGGACTTTATTTATAAGGACGCAAGGATAAACAAGGCGTTTGTTTTGAGAACCAAGAGGGGCGGGGCAAAGAAGTGTAGCCTTGAGTGTAGGACGCTTGCCACCACCACCTGCGAAAAGGGCACGAGAAGTTTGGTGTCTATATCCTTAATTACGGGTAGATTTCACCAGATAAGGGCGCAACTCTCATCTCGCTCCTTGCCCATAGTCGGTGACAGAAGATACGGTAGCCGCGAGGGTGTCGGGGACTATATAGCACTTGCATCTGTGGGACTTACCCTGCCTCTGCCTATGGGAGAACACAGGGTGGTAAAACTGCCCGATCTTGACAAATATCCTTGGAACATATTCCCGAAAGAAATATACGAAAGAGTAAAAGACAATGACTAAAAAGTTATTTTATCTTGATGCCTATATAAGCGAATTTTCCTCGACCGTCACTTCTGTAAGGGACGAGAGTGGGGTGTTTATGGTAGAACTTGACGCCACCGCATTTTTCCCCGAGGAGGGAGGACAGTTTGCCGACACGGGATACATAGGCGAGCATAGAGTTTTAGATGTAAAGGAAAGGGACGGCAGAATTTTTCACTACACCGCCACAAAGCCCAATGTGGGCGAGGAATATTTTTGCAGAATAGACTTTGTAGAGAGGTATGAGAGGATGCGCTGTCATACCGCCGAGCATATTCTTTGCGGTATTATACACAGGGAGCACGGCTTTGACAACGTGGGCTTCCACCTTGGTGACGATATAGTGACCTTTGATATAAGTTCCTACCTTGATAGAGAGCAACTTGACAGGATAGAGGACGAGGCAAACAGGATTATTTCAAAATGTCTGCCCGTCTATTCAGCCTTCCCCAAAAGCGAGGAATTGACTGAAATTTCCTATCGTTCAAAACTCGATCTTACCGAGGGGGTAAGGCTAATATATATCGGCGAAGATGGCGAGGTGGATATCTGTGCCTGTTGCGCTCCCCATGTTTCAAACACAGGCGAGATAGGTCTTATCAAAATACTTGATTTTGAGAGGCACAGAGGTGGAGTCCGTATAACCTTCCAAGCAGGCGTGCGTGCGCTTTTAGACTATCGGGCGAGATATACCGCAACCAAGAGAATTTCCGAACTTCTCTGTGTACCGCAGAACGAGGTTGCCGCCGCCACCGAGGGACTTGTGGCAGAGTGCGAGTCGCTCCGCAGAAAACTTGCCGAAATCTCGCTAAACAAGGCGATAAGCGAGGCGGATAAAATTACCCCGACCGAGGGAAATCTTGTGGTGTATTACCCCGAACTATCCCAAAAAGAGTTGACCGAGTTCGTAAAGCGTGCCTCGAATAAGGTAGGCGGGCTTTTGGTAGCACTCTCGGGCGATGAGGGAAATATCAAATATATGATAACCTCCGAAAGCATGAACCTATCTACTTTGGTAAAGCAGTTTAACCTTGACCTCGCGGGCAAGGGGGGAGGAAAACCGAATTGCGTTTCGGGCAGTTTCTCGTCCCCGTTTGAAAGAATAAAAGAATATTTTGAGAATTTGAAGATATAGAAACGGATAAAAGAGAAGAAAACAAAAAGAGGAAAACCTCCTGAATTAACCTTGGTTTTCCTCAAATATATTTGCCTTTAAGTGTAAGTCCTTGTCACTGATTAAATCCGAGGACAATTTGTGCCCTTGTGGGCTTAAACTCTGTGAGAGTGACGCCTGCGGCGATGAGCATTCTTTTCGATGCCTCAACACTCGGCGTTCCGTTATATTTGTTAGAGAGGTAGATAACCTCTTTTATTCCCGACTGGATAATAGCCTTGGCACACTCGTTGCAGGGGAATAGCGCAACATATAAACGAGAGCCAAAGAGTGATTTGCCCCCTGCGTTAAGCACTGCGTTGAGTTCGGCGTGTACTACGTATGGGTACTTGGTTTCGCCCTGCTCGCTGTCGCGATTCCAAGGGAAGTCATCGTCAGAGCACCCCTGAGGAAAGCCGTTGTAGCCTGTTGAAATAATTCTGTTGCTGTTATCAACTATGCATGCGCCTACCTGGGTACTTGGGTCTTTGGAACGACCTGCCGCCAAGAGGGCAACGCCCATAAAGTATTCATCCCAGGATATGTAATCTATTCTCTTATCCGACATAATAACTCTCCAAAACTTTTTTATATATCTATTCTAACACAAGCAAATTATTATGTCAATATTTTTATTGGAGCCGATATGGATTATCTTTCGCTATATAAAAAGTGTACTTTATGTGCCCGAAACTGCTCGGTAGATCGACTATTTGGCGAGCGTGGATATTGTCGATGCACCGCCACTGCTGTGATAGCACGGGCAGATTTGCATAAATGGGAAGAGCCTATCATTTCTGGTGTGAGAGGTTCGGGGACTATATTTTTCTCTGGTTGCTCTCTTGGGTGCGTGTTTTGTCAAAATAGGGAAATATCTCGTGACGGTGTGGGCGAGAGGGTAAGTGAAGAAAAACTTGCCGACATAATGCTGGAACTTGAGCAAAAGGGTGCGCATAATATAAATTTCGTCACCCCCACCCACTTTGCACCGAGCGTCGTCTTGTCGGTGAAAATCGCGAGAAATAAGGGCTTAAAACTGCCGATAGTTTATAACACAGGCTCTTATGAGAGGGTGGAAACCATAGATATGCTTTCCCGTACCGTTGACGTCTATCTACCCGACTACAAGTATTTTAGGAGCAAAACAGCAGCGAAGTATTCGAGTGCCTCCGACTACCCAGATGTCGCCTTTTCTGCCATTGAACGAATGGTTAAGCAAAAGCCGAGGGTGGTTATTGAGGACGGACTTATAAAAAGCGGAGTAGTTATCCGTCTTTTGCTACTGCCCTCGCATCTTGCCGAGGGAAAACTTGCGTTAAGCCGATTATATTCCGCCTTTGGCAACGACGTATATTATAGCCTGATGAACCAATATACTCCCCTTTCCGGGCTTATGCCACCGCTTAACCGCAGGGTGACACGGGCAGAGTACGACGAGTTTGTTGATTATGCCGACCGTCTTGGTATAAAAAACGCCTTTACGCAAGGAGAGGGAACGAGCGACGAGGGATATATCCCCGATTTTGATAGGCTTGGATAAGTTGCTTTCAAAACCTCTCTGTCGGGGAAAAGCAAAAGGGCTTGAATAGTAAGACCCACCCAGAGAAAGCCTTCACAAAGCCTCCCTCCGAGAGCGAGGTGGCACGGCGTAGCCGTGACGAAGCGAGAGCGCGTGTAGTAAAGTTGCCGATTTTGCTATTTATATACAAATATAGGCACACCATCGTGTTTTGTTTTATAATGAAAAGGGCGACAGTAGAGTAAAATCTCTATTGTCGCTCTTCCTATTTAGTTGTTTTTGTTCGCTCTGTCACGGTATCTGTAAAACCGAGAGCGTTTTTTCTTAATATAGAGGTTATAGATGCAAAGCGTTAAAACCGATACCACTATAATGCCTGCAACAATATGCACCCATAGCTCCACTGCACTCCAGGTCTTGAGTTTTTCCCAACTGTTGTTAAGATAGGTTTGCACGCTCATTCCTGCGTTTTCTCCATTTGTCAAAACCAGTTGGCTGTCTATTAGGCTACGATAATCGAGATCGTAGGAATAGGTGCCCTTTGCTTCTTCAATGGAAGTGCCGTAGAGAATATCCATAGCGTATTCGCCCATTTCCTCGGCATATTCTTCGCTATCTCTGACAAGTGTGTTAGGGGAGGCGTATCCGATATAAAGGGCGTTGGCAATAGCAGGCTCTTCCGAGAGCATAAAGTTGATATATTCCTTTGCTACGTCGGGGTATCTCGCATTCTTGGGGATACACATAGCATCTACGAAGTAGTTCGTGCCCTCCTTGGGATAGTAGAAGGAGAGTGCCTCGTTTTCGTCGTTCATAATGATAAAGTCGCCTGCATAGTAGGGGGCGATAGCCGCCGAGCCGGTGCTCATCTTGTTGAAAATCTCGTCGTTTACATAGGCTTGAAGCAGGGGCTTCTGCTCTTTTAACAGTTCGAGCACCTGGTCCCATTCCTCTGCCTTATCAGTATTTATGTTGATATTCTTGTAGTACATCGCTGTACCAAAGGCATCGCGTGGGTTGTTAAACTGCAAAATCTTGCCTTGATAGTTGGGATTCCACATAAGTCCCCAGGAGGGGTTTTTAATCTCGCCATTTTCGTCAAGGTCTTCGGGATTTAACAGTTCGGTGTTGTAAATAACACCAACCATACCGTAGGTATAGGGGACGGAATACCTGTTTGTGGGATCGTATTTGCAGTTTTCTCCCTTGAACTCGTCGGCGATATATTGGTAGTTTTCGAGCGAGGTTACGTCGAATTCGAGGAGCATATTCTCGGCTATCATTTGCTCTATCATATAGTCGGAGGGAATAACAACGTCGTATGTTCCTGCATTGTTCGAGAGTTTGCTATACATTTCCTCGTTGTTAGAATAGGTAGTGTAAAGCACCTCGACACGCTGTCCTGTGAGTTCGTAGTAATACTCTTCAAAGGCGGCGTTTGTGTTGAAGGAGTCCTCCGAGCCGTCGGAGATATATTCACCCCAGTTATAAACGCTCAGGGTTATAGTGCCACTTGGAGTGGTGTTTTCCACCTCGTTATTCTCGTCAGTCGAGCAGGAAGTGGCAAACAGGAGCAAAGACATTCCGAGGAGCAAAAGGGCAATAGTGAGGAGAATTTTTCTCATTTTGTCGCACCTCCATTTTTCTTTTTAGAGGGGACACTGCTCTTACCGCTGCGAACATTGGAAATTACAAGGAAAATAAATATCGTAACAATAATAAGCGTGGAAAGTGCGTACATATCCGGAGTAACCTTTTTCTTGGTCATCGAGTAGATAAGCAAGGGCAAGGTCTGGAATTTTGCCGAGCCGACAAAGTAGGAAATAACGAAGTCGTCAAGAGAGAGGGTAAATGCCATCATAAATCCGGAGATAACACCGGGGAGAATGTTGGGGAGTTTTACCTTTAAGAAAGCCTGCATAGGAGTGCATCCGAGGTCCATAGCCGCCTCAGAGAGCGAGTTGCCGAGTTCGTTAATTCTCGGGAGCACCGAGAGAATAACATAAGGCAGACAGAAGGTGGTGTGCGCGATAAGCATAGTAACAAAGCCAATATCGTCATAGGAAACACCAATAATTCCCGCCACAGCGACAAAGAATAGCATCATAGACATACCGGTAACAATATCGGGGTTCATCATAGGGATATTTGTAACCGAGGTTATTGCCTTTTTGATAAACACGTTACGCATACGGTATATGCCCTCTGCTGCAGCCGTACCGATGAGGGTGGAGAGCAGGGCAGAGGAGAGTGCAAGCACCAAGGTGTTTTGAAGTGCGGTAAAGGTCTCAGGCGAGGTGTTAGGGTTAAACAGTTCGATATACCACCTAAGGCTAAAGCCCTCAAAAATTGCGGTGCTGTTGGTAGCGTTAAAGGAGAAGAGAATAAGAGTGACAATCGGAATATAAAGTATTCCAAAGACGAGGAAAAGGTAGATTTTAGATAAGTGTTTCATACTATGATACCTCCGTCCTCGGTGTCACCAAACTTATTCATAATAGACAAGGAAATGAGAATAAGCACCATCATAACCATAGAGATAGCCGCACCCGTGTTAAGTGCTCCGCTAACGAATTGACGCTCTATCGTGTCACCGATAAGTTCAAATGTGCCTCCACCTAACTTCTGCGAGATGTAGAATGTGGATATGGAGGGGACGAATACCATAGTCACGCCCGAAATCACACCCGAGAGCGACAGGGGGAAGATAACCCTTGTGAGCACCTGGATACCGTTGCATCCGAGGTCTTGCGCCGCCTCCCACATATGCTTGTCTATCTTGCTGATACAGGTGTAGATAGGCAAAACCATATAGGGCAAAAAGTCGTAAACTATTCCGAAAATAACCGCACCCTTTGTACCTATAAAGTGAATTTGCGTGCCGAGGAGGGTGTTCAATATGCCTCCGTCGTCAAAAATAGCCATTATAGAGTAAGTCCTTATAAGCAGGTTTGTCCACATCGGGAGCATCAGGAGCATAATGTAAAACTTCTGCGCCCTGGGGCTTGACTTTGCAATGATATATGCAAGAGGATAGCCGATAATAAAACAGATAAAGGTAGCAATAACGCTAAGTTCGAGAGAAACACCGAATATTTCGCCATAGTTGGCAAGCGAGGCAAGGTTAGCAAAACTAAAGTTTCCAAACTCATCGGTAAAGGCATAGTAAGCAACTATAATCAGGGGCAGAACAATAAATAGAATTGCCCAAAAAATATGCGGTGCTGCCGCAATCGAACTCATAAGAGATCTTTTTTTGTTCATTTCAATATCCTTATTGCTCTAAAAAGAGCAGATCCGTTTCATACTTAATAAATCAGAACTCCTCTGCGGAGTCAACGTTGGAAAGTTCGTCTATTTCATCCGAGAAGGAGGAGTAGTCGCCGAACATACCCGAATACTTGGATTTTTTCATAATGTGGATAGCATCCGGCTCTATGTAAAGACCGATATACTGTTCAGGGGCTACATAGTCTGTGCTTTGAATCATCCATTTGAATCCGCCTATATCGACTATAATCTCATAATGGACACCCTTGAACGTCACAGAACTTACCTGACCCGTGAGCATACCCTTTTCGGGAGCGACAACGTCCACGTCCTCAGGGCGAACAACCACGTCAACCGGCTCGCCTTTTTCGTATCCACCGTCCACACAGTCAAAGACGTGAGAGGCAAATTTTACTCGCCTGTCTTCAAGCATAACACCGTCAAGAATATTACTCTCGCCTATAAAGTCGGCAACGAATGCATTTTTAGGCTCATTGTAAATATCGGTGGGAGTGCCTATCTGTTGAATTTCACCGTCTGCCATAACCACAATGGTGTCAGACATAGAGAGTGCCTCTTCCTGATCGTGGGTAACGTAGATAAATGTAATTCCGGTTGCCTGCTGAATATTTTTGAGTTCGTTTTGCATATCCTTGCGCAGTTTTAGGTCGAGTGCGCCAAGCGGTTCGTCGAGCAAAAGAACGCGGGGGTGAGAGATAAGGGCGCGGGCGATAGCCACACGCTGTTGTTGACCGCCTGAAAGAGTGCTTACACTCTTATTCTCAAAGCCGACAAGGGCAACCATTTTGAGCATCTCGGTTACTCTCTCACGGATTTCTTCCTCTGCTATCTTTTTTAGACGTAGAGGAAATGCGATATTTTCATATACATTAAGGTGAGGAAAAAGAGCATATTTTTGGAAAACCGTGTTAATAGGACGCTTGTAGGCAGGAACGTCGCTGATTTCCACACCTTCGAAGTACAACTCGCCCTCATCCTGAGTTTCAAAGCCACCAATAATACGAAGCGTGGTGGTCTTGCCACATCCCGACGGGCCGAGGAAGGTGATAAATTCCTTATCCCTTATATAAAGGTCGATATGCTCAATAACCTTTTCATCATCATAGGATTTTGAAATCCCTTTTAACTCGATAAGTTTAGCCATTTTTTAGAAAAATCCCTTCTTGTCAAAATTCGGTTATAAAAGTATATAAATGTCGTATATAATATGATATCAAATTATAACAAAAAGATATATAATTTTCAATAGGTTAGACACATTTTTTTCTAAAAATATTTTGAATTAGCCACAAAGAGATGAATTTATCCGTATTTTTTCAGCGTTTACAACCTAAAATGCTCGCAAAATCTCTTGAAATCTCTTAAATGCTCCCTAATTCTCAAAAAATGTGTTAAAGACGTTTGCGGAGTTTAATAAGCAAAGAAATGAAAAAAACAGCAAAAAACCAATATCCCATACCGCACCTGTCAATCAGGCAGAGCGAAAAAAGGCACAAAAGAGAAGTAAGAATAAACGAGGTGTGATAAAGCAGGGATAATAAACGCGGTTTTTCATAAAAAGAAAATGCCTCAAAAAGTGCCACATAACCATCGTAACCCTCGATAGGCAAAAGGTTGGAAAGGGCGGTGGCGAGGTTGATGCAGGCGAAAGTAAAGAGGTATTCCTGCTTAGCAAAACCAAAGAACAACAGGGCGAAAAATACCGTTAAATTTGACACGGGGCCTGCCATAGCGGTAATTATTCGACTTTTGTATGAGGTTATGTTGCTGTCCTTTATCCGAAAGCCGTATATCTTCGCGTGAAGACTTGGATTGCTCTTAAAAAGCCCCTGTGCCAACAGATGTCCACACTCGTGAATTAAGGCACAGAGTATTGTTAACACAGCCACATAGGGCTCGTCAAAACTGAAAATCAGCGTCACCCAAAAAACAAGGGGCAAAATGCTATCTGCAAATTCCTTTATAATTCTTTTTGTAATTTTTGCAATTTGCATAAAAAGGAACGCCTCCCATTTGGTAAAAATGTTTGAAATCTATAAAATAAAAAATTAAAAATTTATGCCTTGATTTTATAAATATAATATGATAGAATAAAACAGAAAATAATACATTTGTAACTTATTTCTTTAAAATGGAGGTTTAATATATGAACAAGAGATATCTTTTTCTTGCTTTGATACTCGTGTTTTGTATCTTTGCTTGCCTGCTTTCTTCCTGTAATGGTCAATTTGATATCTTCCTGCCAGGCAACAACCCGCCCGATGATAATCCTCCAACACCTGACGTGCCCGTCGTGCCGGATGAGCCCGAAATGATTACCTTTACCATTCGTGACAAGTCCAACGACGAGCGCATTGCTGCATTTTCTGTTTCCAAGGGTATTATACCAAGTAATAATGATACTCTTATGAATGCTATAGAAAACGCACGCAACCGCGGATATGGCTTTGCCGCTTGGTATATCGACAAGAATAAGTCAACATCAGAATATGTTTTTAATCCCGAAACCCCTGTATTTGAGGATTCGACCATCTACGGTGACAGAGGAAATCTTGCGGGCGAAAATCTCACATGGAGTTATGACATTGCCAAAGCCACACTTACAATAAGCGGTAGTGGTGATATGTACGACTTTAAGTATAACGAGGACGCACCTTGGATTAAATACGCATCTCTTGTTGAAAATATCGTTTTTGATGGCGAAATAACCTCCATAGGCGAGCATGCATTTTACAAATTTACCGCTATTTCCGAAGTTTATCTTCCTGACGGTATTGTCAAAATCGGCAAGAACTCATTCTACGATTCCTCGATAACTCACATTAATTTCCCCCCCTCTCTTCTTTATATAGGCACACAGGCATTTAAGTACTGTGAGGGACTTACTAAACTTGAATTTAATCACGGTTTACAAGAAATTGGCGACGGTGCTTTTAACGGTGGATACAATATTATAAGCGTTATTCTTACCGATAAAATAGCCGAACTCGGCACGAGTGCATTCCAGGACTGTGTCAATTTGCAGACCGCGTATTATATGGGTACAGTCGAGCAGTATAACAGTATGATTGTTCGTCTTGACAACTTCTGGATTCAGCAACTTGCAAACACCTATTATCTCTCACCGACCAAGCCTGAAGAGCCCGGCCCTTATTGGCACCTTGGCGAAAACGGCGAGATTATAAACTGGTATTACACAATAGGCTATCTTTCCGAGAGTTATTCTACAAACGGTAAGGTTCCTTTCGCCTTTGACTATGTTGATCCCGAGATAGGCATTACACAGGAGCATGTGGATTTCTTAAACAACCTGTGGTATCACGGATATCAATTCTCATCTTGGAGAGATGCAAGCACCGGCAGAAAGTACACTATGACTGCGGGCTCAAAACTTTATGCGGATATCCGACTTCGCGGCAGTCGCGGTAACAGATGCGGTGACAACCTCACTTATAGTATTTCGGGTTCTGTGCTCACTATTAGCGGAAACGGCGCTATGTGGGACTTCGAAAAAACTAACGATGCCCCTTGGAGTTCGCGTTCCTATTCCGAGGTTCATATCGGTGAGGGAGTAACCTATATCGGTGCTAACGCTTTCTGTAACAACGTGTCGATTAAATATATTGATATTCCAACTAATGTTAAGGGGATTCACAAAAGCGCCTTTGTAAGTAATGTAAACCTTAGATACATCTATTATCTTGGTGACAAGGAACAAATACTCTCTGTTGAGGGTGTTTCCTCGCTTGTTGATATTGGCGAGGCAAGAATATATGCCTACACCGAGCACACGGGACTTAGCGATATAGCATATTGGGCAAACATCGAGGGTACAGACCTCTCGGGCAGAGTTACCTGGTTCTTGGATAACGGAAAACTTTACGTTGGCGGCAACGAATCGCTTGTTAACTACGATAGTTTTGCGTCCACCCCTTGGGCGGCATTTGCTTCCTCGGTAACCGAGGTAGTTATCATTAGCGGTGCTAACAGAATAGGCGCTAACAGTTTTAACGGTATGACAAATCTTGCAAGTGTAAGTATTCCTGCAAGTGTGCTTAAAATTTCCGCATCTGCCTTTGCGGGAACACCGATTTACACCAACCTTGACGGATATACCGACGGCGCACTTTATATATCAAACCACCTTATCAGGGTAGAGCCTACACTCGTGACAAACGAGTTCCGCATCAAGGAAGGCACACTCTCTGTTGCAGAAAATGCCTTTGAAGGCTGTACTTCTATAACTTCTATCGTCTTTAATAAGGAGATTGTCGGCGTATATAGAGGTGCTCTTTCGGGCTTAACCTCGCTTGAGAAAATCTTCTTTACCGGTACGGCAATAAACGGTTGGAATTCCATCTGGGATTCGGGTAACAACCTTGAGTCTCAGGAACTTGAAGGAGTAATTATCTACTGCTTCTCCAAATATGAGCCTAAAAACGACGGCAACTGGTGGTACTATGGCTCAGGCTTTACTCTTGAAATCTGGCCCGCAAAAGAGCAAGGCTAACAAGAAATACTAAATTAAAATAGAAAAAGCAAGAACAGAAATGTGTGTTTTCGGTTAATGATAACACGCAAAACTGTTCTTGCTTTTGTTTTTGGTAAAAACCAAATAAAATGATGAAACAAATCTTTTTGGTTAGTTGCTTTTTGGCTTAACCCTGTACCTCTTTGGCATAGTGATTAAAGAGGGCGAGCGAATTGTTATCTTCGTCCCCGACACATCGACCTTGATAGAGCCGTCATCCTCCACGCTGAATATGGTGCAGTTTCGTTTTTTGTCACCGTCGTCGTATTTTGCGGTTTCGCCAATAAGGGCAAATCTGCTCTTATAAATTGACATAAACTCGTTTGAGGTCTTTATATTTGCATAGAAGCCAAGGAACTTGTTAAGCACGTTTTTTGCGATTATTACAGGTATAGAACTGTTATCGCTTTCAAATACTTCGCTGATAATATCTGTTATCCTCGGAGGAAAGTTCTTGTCATCAAGTCTTATAGCAAAGGTGACAATAAGATATTCGTAGGCGGTATAGTTGTCAAGTTTACCTTCTATTGCCACGCTTCCGCATTTTTCACCCTCGCAGTAAATATCACTTACCCAACCAAGACCGAGGTTTTTCGACGTATGCTCCTCGAGGGCGGTTATCATAGCGGTGGCAGACAGAGCACCGAGCAAGGACGCCTGAGAGGGGAAGAACGAGGGACGAAGAATAAGCGAGAGAAACATTCCGTATTCCAAATCACGGTTGCTGCCCTTTGAATCGGTAAGAGATGATTTGTACTGTCTTTCCGAGAAAACGGCATATCTGTCAGGGTATCCTTTTTTCGCATATTCCCGTGTCAGTTCGATAACAGAGGGAAGAGAACTGTAAATCTCCATTTTTATGATATTACCGTCAGAACCGCGAATGCTAATGATATTGTTTGTAGAAGATATCATATTCTCTCCTTTCTTTCAATCGAAATCTTATGAATGTAATTTGATATAAAGCGTATTTCTGCATATAATTTATTATATACTACAAAGTTTATTTTGTCAAGATTTGAAAACACAGTCAGACATAATGAAAAAAACATTGAATAAATAAAATGCAATTATAGGAGATAAAAATTGCAAAAGGTATTGCAATTTATAAATAAATATAGTATAATGTAGAGGAATTTTCAATAAAAATGAATTTTTTGGAATTTTCTCATTCAAAAAGCGATAAAAACGAGGTATTTGATGACAAAATATACAGAACTCTCCCAAAGCGAGCGCGAGTCGCTATACAACCAATTGCTTTCCGAATATGAATCCTATTGCAACATGGGGCTGTCCCTTGACCTCTCAAGAGGAAAACCCAACGCCGAACTGCTCGATTTTAGCAACGGTTTGCTTAACGAGGATATTAGTGAGTTTACGAGGAACGAGTCGGGAAGCGTAGATTACAGAAACTACGGTCTGCTTGACGGTATTCCAAAAATGAAGGAACTTTTTTCCGAGGTGCTCGGACTTAAAAAAGAGGATATAATAGTAGGAGGCAACTCCTCGCTTCAACTTATGCACGATACGCTTGTTCGTGCTATGCTATTTGGTCTTTACGGCTCGGTTCGCCCTTGGTCACGGGAGGAGGGCTTGAAGTGGATATGCGTCTGCCCCGGATATGACAGACACTTCAAGATTACCGAGGTGTTGGGTTTTGAACTTCTTACTGTAAATATGACGCCTGACGGCCCTGATATGGACGAGGTCGAACGCCTGGTTGCCGATCCGAAGGTAAAGGGTATTTGGTGCGTGCCAAAGTATTCTAACCCGACAGGCAACACCTATTCGGTAGAAACCGTTCGCCGACTTGCATCAATGAAGTGCGCTGCCCCCGATTTTTGCATTATGTGGGACAACGCCTATGCAATTCATGACCTTGACGGGGAGGGGGATACCCTGCTTGACATATTTGCCGAGGCAGAGAAGTGTGGCACAAAGGACAGGATATTCTACTTCTCCTCCACCTCCAAGGTGACCTTCCCGGGCGCAGGTGTGGCTCTTATGGCAATGAGTGAAAATAATCGCAAGCACACGCTTTCTTATCTTGGTGTGCAAACTATCGGCTTTGATAAGATAAATCAGATAAGACACCTTCGCTATTTTAGAAATGGCGAAAATATGCGCCGTCATATGCAAAAACTTGGCGGAGTCCTGAAGGAAAAGTTTGATATAACCCTCTCGGCGTTAGAGGAACTTAACGGTCTTGGAATTGCCGAGTGGACGAAGCCGAATGGAGGGTATTTCATCTCGCTTGATGTTATGCCCGGCACTGCAAAGCGAGTATTTGAACTTATGAAAGGGGCGGGAGTGACTCTTACACAGGTGGGAGCGACCTATCCCTATGGAATAGACCCCGAGGACAAGAATTTGCGCATAGCGCCTACCTATCCTAAAAACGAAGATCTTTCCTTGGCGGTGAAAATTCTTACTCTTGCAGTAAAACTTTCCGCACTTGAGAAATTGATTAGCGAAAAGTAAAAGGAAACCTTTTAGTTTTAAAAATCATAACCAATACAAGATGCGGTGTATTTTTGATAAAAGATAAAACAAGGGGCTCGCTTGATTTAGAGCAGAAATCGTCGGCTGACGAGCGATAGCCGTACAAAAGTACGGCGAGCGAGGAAACGGCGATAGAATAAAAACACCATTAAATGAAGAAAACCGGTGGTTTTCAAGCTTAATTTTCTTCAAAATTGTAAAAAACACAACCGAGGTGCTGCGTAATACAACACCTCGGTGTTTTTATTCGGTTATGCCTAAATGAAGCAGCCCCTTCTATGTAATACAGGTGTGAAGATTAGATTTGATTATCCCTGAAGCCCTTGCCCATTATCTCGCTCGTTTTGGTGATGATAATAAAGGCGCTTGGGTCTATTTCTTTCACCTTTTTGCGTAGGCGAAGCGATTCAAGTCTTTTGCACACGGTAATAATAACCTGCTTTTCTTCACCTGTATAAACGCCCTCTGCTTTGTAAATGGTAGCGCCGTGGTGCATCTCTTTTATGATAAATTCCTCTATTTCCTTGGGCTTTGTGGTTATAATGGTAAACGCCTTGCACATATTGATAGAGTCGAGAATATCGTCAATGACGAAGGTCTTAGCAAACAGACCGAGCAGGGCAAAAAGCCCTGTTTGAATGTTGAAAATAAAGAAGGTGGATAATGCTATTAGAAAATCGCTGGCAAGAAGGGCAGAGCCTACGTTCATATTAGTGAATTTTCTTAAAATAAGCGCCACAATATCCGTCCCACCGGAGGAGGCATTTTGCTTGAACAAAAGAGCCGAGCCAATGCCTGTCAAGAGTATGGCATAAACAAGTTCCAAAAGCGGATAACTCGTCAGTGTGCCGTCAAGAGGAATAATAAACTCAAAGAGCATATTCTCAAGCGACAAAGCCAGCGAGCAATAGCAGGTCATAAAACCGCACTCCTTACCAAGTATAAGCACGCCGAGAATGAGCAGAATAAAGTTTATTCCGAGCAGATACATTGACTGTGTAATGCCGAAAGTGGTACTAAATGGTAACTGAGCAAGTATAATGGATAAACCGCTGACACCGCCTGTGGCAAAGCCATTGGGAGATTTGAAAAAGTAAATCCCAACAGAAAGCATAAGTATTCCAAGGTTGATAATAAGGAAGGATATAATTCGTTCTTTTACACTTTTGTTAGACATTTTATTCTCCTTGACAATAGTCAATATTAATTATAATCCAATTTTAAGGGAAGTCAAGAAGTATTCAAGTTTTTCTTTTTTGTTTTCTTTCAATTGACAAAACGAGATAAAAATGGTAAAATATATATAACAAGTAATACGCAGTAATGATGCTTTATTTCGAGGGTGAAAATGGAACTTGAAGTTGCGAGAAAAAGAGTAGAAGAATTACGAAAAATTATAGCATATAATGCAGAACTTTATTACGAAAAGGACTCCCCTGAGATTTCGGACTACGAATATGACGCACTATTTCGTGAGCTTTCCGACCTTGAGGCAGAATTTCCCGAACTCGACTCCGACACCTCACCGACCAAGAGAGTGGGAGGACGAGCGCTTGATAGGTTCGAGGAGTTTACCCACACCGTAAAAATGGGAAGCCTTACCGACGTGTTTTCCTATGACGAACTTTTGGCGTTTGTCAAAAGGTGCGATGAGGCACTTGGCGAGGGGGTAGAGTATTCGGTAGAGCCTAAGATAGACGGTCTATCTGTTTCGCTTATATACCGTGACGGTGTGTTTGTCAAGGGTGCGACAAGAGGTGACGGTGTTGTTGGCGAAGACGTTACCGAAAACCTTAGAACCATCAAGACGATTCCATTAGAGTTAAAAGAAAAAATCCCCTACCTATGCGTCAGGGGAGAGGTCTATATGCCTCGCTCGGTGTTTGCCGAACTTAACGAGGAGCGAGAGAGAAATGGTGAGCCCCTGTTTGCTAACCCAAGAAATGCCGCGGCAGGCTCGCTTAGGCAGTTAGACCCGAAGATTGCCGCATCAAGAAAACTTGCTATATTCATCTTTAATCTTCAAGAGGGCGAACTTTATTTAGGAGGGCAAGAGCCGAAATCGCATAGCGAAACATTAGAAAGGCTTTCCGAACTTGGCTTTACTGTCCTGCCCGAATGGGTTGTGGCTCGCGGATTTGACGAGGTTAAAGATAGGGTAGAGTTCTTAGGAGAATACAGGCAGGAGTCGAGTTTTGACCTTGACGGTGCAGTAATCAAGGTAAATGACTTGGAGCAAAGAAGAATACTCGGCGAGGGTACAAGCACGCCAAAATGGGCGGTTGCATTCAAATATCCCCCCGAGGAAAAAAGAACGAAACTCATAAGCATTGATATTCAAGTGGGCAGGACGGGCGTGCTTACCCCCGCTGCAAACCTTGAGCCTGTACGTCTTGCGGGAACTACAGTTTCCAGAGCAACTCTGCACAATATCAATTTCATTGAGGAAAAGGACATCAGGATAGGTGACACGGTTATAGTACGCAAGGCGGGTGAGATAATCCCCGAAATTTTAGAGAGCGTAAAGAGCGAGCGTGACGGTAGCGAAGTTCGCTTCGAGATGCCTAAGGTTTGTCCCTCTTGCGGACACGCCGTTGTGCGTGACGAGTGTGGTGACGGTGCGGCAGTAAGATGCGTGTATTCGGGTTGTCCTGCGGTATTGGCACGCAGAGTCGTTCATTATGCCTCCAAGGGTGCGATGGACATCGAGGGGCTTGGGCCACAGGTGGTTGACCTGCTTCTAAACAATCGAGTAATTTCGGATATTGCCGACCTCTACACCTTAAAGGTTGAGGACATAGAGGGACTTGAACGAATGGGCAAAAAAAGTGCTCAAAACCTGATAAATGCCATAGAGAAGTCAAAGGCAAGAGGACTTGAAAGACTCTTGTATGCACTCGGTGTTAGACAGGTGGGCGAGGTTGCCGCAGAGAATATAGCCATACGTCTTGGTACACTTGAAAACTGCTTTAATGCGACGGTCGATGATTATGCCTCTATTGAGGACATCGGGGAAATCACCGCCAAGGCTTTGGTGGAATTCTTTGCAGATGAGCAAACAAAAACCTTATGCGAAAGGCTCTCTTCATATGGAGTTCTTACAAGTTCTGTAAGCGAGCCAAAGGCCGATAAATTTGCAGGAATGACCTTTGTTTTGACGGGAACATTACCTACCTTGACAAGGGACGAGGCGTCCGCAATTATTAAGAAAAACGGCGGCAAGGTGTCGGGTAGCGTTTCCAAAAAGACCACCTACGTTGTAGCAGGCGAGGAAGCAGGCTCAAAACTTACCAAAGCAAAGGAACTCGGTGTCACAATTATCGACGAAGAGGCACTTTTAGATATGGTAAAATAGAACTACCCCCTTAATAATTTAACACGGGTGCCCGTTAACCTTGAGATGCAAGTTCTGTCTTCTTCGGATAGGATTTGAATTGTATAGTAAAAAGAGCCAAGTTTTTTGCTTGGCTCTTTTGTTGTTTGTGTGAAAATGTAAAGCATAATTGTCAAATATTAGGCATTTTTGAAATCAAAGTCACTTCTTCGCCTGTGGTGGGGTGGGTGAATGTTATCTCTTTACAGTGCAAGAAATAGGGCTTGTCCCCCTCTTGTTCACCATATAAAAAGTCGTTTACTAATGGGTGTCCTATATAAGACATGTGAACTCTTATTTGGTGCGTTCTTCCCGTGTGCAGGATGACTTTCACAAGCGAGGTGCCGTCTTCAAAAACTTGTACTCTTTTATACTCGGTTATACTCCTCTTTCCGTCCTCCCTGACAACCCTTATGAGTGAGTCGGGGCTTTGCCTCGCTATCGGAGCGTCTATTATACCGTCTTCCTCTGGCACACCCACAACACGAGCAAAGTAAATTTTCTTAAAGTGGTTTTCTGCCATTTGTCGGCAAAGACGAATAGCGCTTAATTGGTTTTTCGCCACAATAACAATTCCCGAGGTGTCCCTGTCAAGACGGTTTACCGACCTAAAAACAAATGGCCTGTTAAGATAGTGGCGAAGTCCGTTTGCAAGTGTGGGCAGGTGATTTCCTCGACAGGGGTGGACGGGCATATTTATTGGCTTATTTATGGCTATAATGTCCTCGTCCTCGTATATTATGTCGAGGGGCATTTCAATGGGTGGGATGTTTTCGCTTTCTTCGGTAGGGAAAATAATCTTTATTTCATCGCCGTTTTCAACCATAGCACGCATATGCACAGCCTTACCGTTTAATAACACGTTGTCATACTTCACCTTTGCTATTAGTGCGGTGGAAAAGCCTAATTTGTTTTTTAGGTAATCGCGTATCTTTATTGGATGGCTTAATCCCTCTACTATTTCTGTATATTCCTTGCTCATATTAATCCTATGTAGTTTTTTAATAGTATAGCAAAGTTGAGTTTGAATGTCAAGAAAAGCGGATTTATTTTTCTTTTGGGTTGAAATTATACAATTTTTATTGTATAATTAGAAGAAAAGAAACCCAAAGGGAGGGTAAGAGATGAAATATGGAATGCCTACGCTCGTTGAGTGCGAGGATATTGTAGCCTGTGTCACTCTGGCGAGGGAACTTGGGCTTGATTTTGTAGAGATAAACACAAGTTTCCCACAGTATCAGACCGAGGTGTTGGACGTAGAAATGCTACGCCGTCTTGCAAAAGACAATAATATATTCTACACTATTCATGCCGACGAGGGGCTTAACCCCTTTGATTTTAACAAGTCGGTTTCCGAGTGCTATTTTAACGAGATGAAGAAGCATATTCGCTTCGCCCTCTCTATCGATGCGCCCGTAATAAATATGCACCTGATGAAGGGAGTGTATGTTACCCTGCCTGGCAAGGTGATTTTGTTAAACGACGTCTATCGGGAGCAGTATCTTGAGAGAGTCAGGGCGTTTATCCGTCTTTGCGAGGATGAGATAGGGGATAAGAGCCTTAAAATCGCCATTGAAAACGTGGACTCAAATCCCTTCACCGAGTCGCAGAGAGAGGCGCTTAAACTCTTTATGGCAAGCCCTGTTTTCTTCCTCACCCTTGACACAGGGCATGATGAATGTCTTGGTGGGGCTGACAGAGATGTTTTCGAGCGGTATGGAGAGAGGCTTGTTCATTTACACCTGCACGATAGCGACGGCAAAAGTGCCCATCTTCCACTTGGCAAGGGGAGAATTGACATCGGCGAGAAACTTGCTCTTTTGTCGGGGGACAAAACCGTCTTGCTTGAAGTCAAGACTATTGAGGGACTTAAAGTGAGTGTAAACTATTTAATTAACTGTGATAGGAGATAACTATGAGCAACAAGGATAGATTTATTGAGATTTTCAAGAGTAAAATCAAAAGGGAAGGGGCAGAGCAGTTGCTCGAATACCTCCTCTCTCCCGCCTCGGACTTTTTTGTAGCACCCGCAAGTTCGAGATTCCATTCCTCCTACGAGGGCGGACTTCTTGACCACTCGCTAAATGTTTATGATTGCCTCGTTTCCTACCTCGCCTCGGACAGAGCAAAGCAGTTAGGCTTTAACTACTCGGAGGAGAGTGTGGCTATCGTGGCACTTCTGCACGACCTTTGCAAGGTTGGAATTTATAAAAAAGGCTTCAGAAATGTCAAGGATGAAAAGGGCGTATGGCAGAGGGTTGACACCTTTGAATATGATGACCAACTACCCTACGGACACGGCGAAAAGAGCGTCTATATCATATCAGGCTTTATGAGGCTCACCCGTGAGGAGGCGTTTGCTATAAGATATCATATGGGATATTCCTCCACCGAGGACGCAAGAAACGTATCACTTGCCTTTGAGATGTTCCCCTTGGCATTTGCAGTACACGTAGCCGACAGCGAGGCGACCTATTACCTCGAATCGGATAAATACAAGGGGAAGAATTGAAAGTTGAAAATTGAAAATTGAAAGTGATTATTCAATTGAAAGTTGAAAATTGAAAGTTGAAAGTGATTATTCAATTAAAAATGGAAAATTGAAAGTTGAAAATGAATAGAAGAATAGAGTTTGCTTATTTTTGATAACTGACAATTGAAAATCAAGTTTTTAGCAAGAGATTATTCACTAACATTTTACTCATAAAAAATAACACGGTAGCGACGAAGTGTCTAACTACCGTGTTTTTTCTTATTTATTGCTTTTGGAAAGCGATATAATTAAATATCAAACTTCTTTCTTGCAACGTAAGAAGTGTGGAGAATATGGTGAGCCGCGTGGCAACCATAACCACCCTTGAAGTAATTGTCATAAACCTCTTTGATAACAGGGTTGAGGTGAGATTTACGGAGAGTGGAAGCCTCGTCCTGAGCATAGAGAGCCTGCGCTCTTACTGCCTTGAGATCAACCGTATCTCTTACCGACTGGGGCTGGATAGGCTGACCGCCACCGTTTACACAACCGCCGGGGCAACCCATAATCTCAACGAATGTCCAGTCTGCCTCGCCGCTTGCAATCTTGTCCATAACGAGTTTGGCATTTGCCGCACCGGAAGCAACAGCAACCTTAATCTCGATACCTGCAATGTTGTAGGTAGCCTCTTTAAGACCCTCGGTTCCTCTTACCTCGTGGAACTCAACGCTCTCGTTATCCTTGCCGGTGAGAACGTCGTTAGCGGTACGAAGAGCAGCCTCCATAACGCCACCGGTAGCACCGAAGATAACCGCAGCACCCGTATCGATGCCAAGAGGATTATCGAATTCCTCGTCAGGAAGAGTGGTGAACTTAATACCTGCACGCTGAATCATTCTTGCAAGTTCGCGAGTGGTAATAGCAACATCAACGTCAACGATGCCGTCACCTGCTGCACACATATCATCTCTCTGTACCTCAAACTTCTTAGCAGTACAGGGCATAACCGATACTACGAAGATATCCTTAGGATCATAGCCCATCTTTTCTGCCCAGTAGGTCTTGATAAGAGCGCCGGACATCTGCTGGGGAGATTTACAGGTGGAGAGGTGGTCGATGAAGTTGGGGTAGTAATACTCACAGAACTTAACCCAACCGGGTGAGCAGGAGGTAATCATAGGAAGAACGCCGCCGTTCTTAACTCTGTCAAGAAGTTCGGTAGCCTCCTCAACTATGGTGAAGTCTGCTGCGTTGTCGGTGTCGAATACCTGCTCGAAGCCAAGGCGACGGAGAGCAGCAACCATCTTGCCCTCAACGTTAGTTCCGATAGGCATACCGAAGCACTCGCCAAGAGTCGCTCTGATAGAGGGAGCGGTCTGTACGATAACGTGCTTTGTACCGTCGCAAAGAGCGTCCCAAACCTTGTCGGTGTCGTCCTTTTCTACAAGAGCACCGGTGGGGCAAACAGCGGTACACTGACCGCAGGAGATACAGGGGGTTTCACCGTGGGACATATTGAAGGGTTGTCCTATGCAGGTGTCAATACCACGGTTGTTTGCGCCGATAACCGATACATACTGCTCGTTACATACTGCAACACATCTACGGCAGAGGATACACTTGTTGTTATCTCTTACGAGGTGGGGGGTAGAGCAGTCAAGCTCGTATTCGGGCTTGAAGCCGTCAAATGCCTTAGAATCTACACCGTACTCAAGGCAGAGTTTCTGCAACTCGCAGTTTGTAGAGCGAGCGCAGGACAGACAGTTTTTGTCGTGGGTGGAGAGAATAAGTTCGAGAGTGGTCTTGCGAGCGTCCATAACCTTCTGTGTGTTGGTCTTAATCTCCATACCCTCGGTAACAGGATATACGCAAGCGGTAACAAGGCCTCTTGCACCGGTAGCCTCAACAACGCAGATACGGCAAGCACCTATCTCGTTTTTCTCCTTCATAAAGCAGAGGGTAGGGATTTCTACGCCTGCTGCGCGTGCTGCTTCAAGAATAGTAGCACCTTTAGGTACGCTTACAGCGATACCGTTAACTTTTACATTTAACATTTCCATTTTCGGCACTCCTTTCATTACTTCTTGGAAATAGCACCAAACTTACAACCTGCCATACAAGCACCACATTTGATACACTTAGCCGTATCAATAGCGTAAGAGGGCAGTTTGTGGCCGGGAGCAACATAGTCGGTCTTCTGGATAGCATCAACAGGGCAGTTCTTTGCACACTTGCCGCAACCGATACACTTATCCTGATCGATGCTGAAGGAAAGCAAGCCCTTACATACACCTGCGGGACACTTCTTGTCAACTACGTGAGCGATATATTCCTCGCGGAAGAACTTAAGAGTTGCAAGAACAGGGTTGGGAGCAGTCTGACCAAGACCACAGAGAGAATTCTGCTTTATGTAGTTGCAGAGATATTCAAGTCTGTCGATGTCCTCAAGAGTGCCCTTACCGTCGGTAATCTTCTCAAGAAGTTCAAGAAGTCTTCTTGTACCAACACGGCAGGGAGTACACTTACCACAGGACTCGTCAACGGTGAACTCAAGGAAGAACTTAGCCATATCAACCATACAGGTGTCCTCGTCCATAACAATAAGACCACCCGAACCCATCATACAGCCGATAGAAACGAGGTTGTCGTAATCTACTTCGGTGTCGATAAGAGATGCAGGGATACAACCACCGGAAGGACCACCGGTCTGAGCCGCCTTGAAGGTCTTGCCGTTAGGAATACCGCCACCAATATCGTAGATAATCTCACGAAGGGTAGTACCCATAGGAATCTCAACAAGACCGGTGTGCTCAATCTTACCACCGAGAGCGAATACCTTAGTACCCTTGGATCTCTCTGTACCCATAGAGGTAAACCACTCTACACCGTTAAGAATAATCTGAGGAATGTTGGCAAAGGTTTCAACGTTGTTTTCAACGGTGGGCTTGCCATAAAGACCCTTAACTGCAGGATAGGGAGGACGGGGACGAGGCTCACCACGGTTGCCCTCGATAGAGGTCATAAGTGCGGTTTCCTCACCGCAAACGAAAGCACCCGCACCAAGACGAATGTCAAGGTTGAAGGAGAAGCCTGAGTCGAAGATGTTGTCACCAAGCAGACCGTATTCCTTAGCCTGGTTAATAGCATTCTGAAGTCTGGTAACAGCGATGGGGTACTCTGCACGAACGTAAACATAACCCTGGGTAGCACCAATTGCATAACCGCAGATAGCCATAGCCTCGATTACACTGTGGGGGTCGCCCTCAAGAATAGAACGGTCCATAAATGCACCGGGGTCGCCCTCGTCGGCGTTACAAACAACATACTTCTGGTCCGCCTTGTTGGGAGCGGTAAGAGCCCACTTACGGCCGGTGGGGAAGCCTCCGCCTCCTCTGCCACGAAGACCGGAATCGGTAATAACCTTGATAACATCTTCGGGAGTCATCTCGGTGAGAACCTTACCAAGTGCGGCATAACCGTCCATAGCGATATACTCATCAATGTTATCAGGGTCGATAACACCGCAGTTACGAAGAACTATTCTCTTTTGGGACTTGTAGAAAGCGGTATCGTTAAGCGAAACCTCGGCCTTGGACTTGGCAGCCTCAACCTCTTCGCCGGTGTCGGCGTAAACGAGTCTTTCTACAACTCTACCCTTGAGCAGGTGCTCCTCAACGATTTCCTTAACGTCCTCGGGAGTTACACGGCTGTAAAAAGTGCCTTCGGGATAAATGATAACAACAGGGCCAAGAGCGCAAAGGCCAAAGCAACCGGTCTGAACGAGTTTTACTTCCTCGGAAAGACCATATGCTGCGATGTTCTCGTTGAACGCTTCCTGAACCGACTTACTGCCTGAAGAGGTACAGCCTGTACCGCCACAGACAAGAACATGTGAACGAATCATAACCTAACCTCCTAATTAATAGTTGCTGTTTGAAACGGTGAATTCTTCTACGACATTTCCGCCCTTGAGGTGCTTTTCAACAACGGTAGCAACTCTCTCGGGAGTCATTTTGACATAGGTTGTCTTTACATTGCCTGCCTCATAAACCTCAACAATAGGCTCAAGTTGGCAAAGACCGATACAACCGGTCTGAGATACGGTAACCTTGTCAGCAAGATTGCCGTTGTTTACTTCCTCAACAAAAGCATTGAGGACGGGACGAGCACCTGCTGCAATACCGCAGGTTGCCATACCGACAACGACACGGATCTCACCGGTACCTTCACGAAGAATAACCTTATTCTTCATTCTTTCTTTGATTGCTTGCAATTCAGCCAAAGATTTCATTTTTGATCATCCTTTCATAGTCAATCATTTTTATATTTTTGAATTTAATCAAATCAAATCATATTGCTCTTTGAGATAACCCTCTATCCACTTGATTATTTCATAAGTGTCAAGGGGAATACCGTCGAGCATTTCACGTAGTTCCTGTGTGTCGAGTTTTACCTCGCCCTTTTCGGTTTTATGCAAAAACAGGAAGTCTACGTTGGGGTGTCCCTGTATCAGGGTTGTTAAAGTGCTTATAACGTCGCCAAGAGGGGTAAAGTCGAGGTGGTCTTTATAAAACACGCCTGTCACGGTCGTGCCGTGGTTGGAGGGGGACTCCTCTTTTGTCAAGGAGTAAATTGTAAGCGAGCCACCTGTTTGCTCTGCGGCGAGTTTGAGTAGCGGAATGCCCATACCAACCTTTCGGGTGGTGCGAGTAGTGTAAAACGGGTTGACCACGTTTTTTTTCACCTCGTCGGTCATTCCACAACCGTTGTCCTTTATTATAAGTGTTAGGATATTATCCTCTTCTCTAATAGAAATCTCGGTGAGGGTTGCCCCTGCTTTAAGCGAGTTTTCCGCAATATCAAGTATGTTAAGCGACAATTCCTTCATAACTACCTCAAAAGTTCAAACAGTCTTTTTCGAACGGTGTCGGGCGAGTCGCTCTCTTCGAGCATAAAGAAGGATTCCGCATCCTTTATCCCCGTCAGATAGTGAGCGTCCGAACTGATAATAGCCAGTTTGTTTTGAAGAGAATAGCGTTGCTCGTAATCTTCCTTGTTCTTTCCATCACGAAGTTCGTAGAGAGAAAAATCGGCTGACGGGGGAAACGTACCAAGCACTGCTATAATTCCGTTTGCGTCGCGGTCGATGTGGGCGGGATAGCACACACCACCAAAGGATGCGACGATTTTCGGTGCGTCCTCAATAGAGATGTCTGTCGCATTGGAAAGAAGATATTCCTCTTTGCCTAAAAGACAGTCGTTTTCTCCAAAAATCAATTGTTCGCCAAAAAGATCCGGTCGATTTTTAATCTTCATTCTGTGCTTGTCCACGTAGCCGTCAAAGGCAATAGCATCCTCTAACCTTTCAAACAAGCATACGACGTGTATGTCCTCTGAGGTGGTAAGTTCCATTCCCGCAATAGGAATAAGACCGTATTCCTCGCACGCCATAAAAAAGGCGGGACAGTTTTTCGTCGTGTTATGGTCGGTAAGAGCCACTATGTCTATGCCGGAGATTTTAGCCATTCCCGCAATGTTATATGGGGTGGAGTCATCATCGGCACAGGGAGATAGACAAGAGTGAATATGAAGATCGTAATAGTATCTTCTCATCAGAGTAACCCTGCGAGTTTGCACGCACATTCGTAAGAGGGCATCTCGGTAGAGATAATGTTTATCCCTTTTTCGTTTGCGGTAGCAATAATATCTAAGGAAGGTTGTACGCCCTCGGTCAGAATAATTGTTCCGACATCACAGAGGGTAGCCACGGCAAGAATATTTACATTAGACATAATAGTGAGCCAGGCGTTACCACTCTCGGCACGTCCCATAACCCAACTTAACAGGTCACCTATGTAAACACCCTTTATTTCTCTGTCTGAGTCAGGAAGTGCGATAGGTTTGAAGCCGCATACTTCTGAAAGTGTTTTAGCCGTCATTTTTATCCTCACGCTTCTCCCTCGAACGGAACGCCTTAATAGGACAATCATCTGCACAGGACAGTTTTTTAACAACGTCCTCTGCGAAGGCTCGGCAGGTCGGTGCTCCACAAGAGCCACAATCTATACCGGGCAGAGTGTCCCTGAATTTTTGCATATCTGCCATCATTCGCATAGAGTCTGCAAGATTACTTGCGAGTCTTGTAATTGGCTGATATTCCGGCATTTCGTCGAACAGGTAAAAATCGGGAATGTATTCCAGTTCTTCCTTTGAAAGTTGATTTCTTGAAACAGGAAGATAATGCCTTAATGTTTGAAGTCTTGCCTTTGCAATAAAGGGGTTTTGTATGGTAAGAACACCGCCGACACAACCGCCCGTGCAGGCGTTGAGTTCGATAAATTCAAGGGGCGGGATATTTCCGTTTTCTATCTGGTCGAGGACGTGGATAACATTGTCAATTCCGTCCGCTGCAAGATAGTTATCGTTGAATATTGCCGCAGCCTCGCCACCCGTTCTCGCCCAACCGAGTCCTATCATACCCGATTCCGAGAGGGAGGTTATTTCGGCGTCCTTTTTCATTTTTGCTATAAGTTGGAAATATATATCCTTTATGGAAATAACGACATCGACGGCACTGTTATAGCCTGCAAAGCCGTTTTTCACATAACTTGCCTTTGCGGGACAGGGGGAGATAAAGCAGACGCCAATATCCTCGTCGGATAATTCAGGGTGCTGTTTCTTCGCCTTTTCCTTAGCAAGTCTTGCTGCAATCTCCATAGGAGGCAGCATATGAATGATATGATCGGTAAGGGAGGGATAACGCAAACTAATAAGTCGCATAACCACAGGACACGCCGAACTGATAGCAGGCTTTACCACGCCATCGAGTTTCAGGTATTGCCTCGTGTATGCAGAAACCAGTTCCGCCGCCTTTGAAACCTCGTACACATCGTCAAAGCCAACCTTGATAAGACCGTCAAGAACATAGTCAATATCGTCAAGATTGTCAAACTGACCGTAGAGGGTAGGGGCAGGGAGTGCTATCTTCCACTTAAACTTAGCCATATCCGAAAGCACACCGCACACTGCTTTTTTCGCCTTGTGTGGGCATACTCTGATGCATTCACCACAGTCAATGCATCTTGTCGGGTTGATGACAGCATGACCATCTCTGATTCGTATTGCCTCGGTAGGGCATCGTCTCAGGCAGGTTGTACAACCTGTGCATTTGCTCTCATCGAGTAAAACAGAGTGTTCATAATTGTGCATTTTTGTCACCTTGCTTAATAATTAACTCGCATAGTGATTCGTGTGCCGACGCCGACAGTAGATTCTATATTCATATAGTCGGTGTAGCGTTTCATATTAGGAAGTCCCATGCCTGCACCAAAGCCTAAGGAACGAATGGTGTCCGAGGCGGTGGAGTATCCCTCCTGCATCGCCTTGTCAATATCATTGATTCCTGGGCCGCGGTCTTCGAGAACGATTTCTATGTAGGAGTTACACACCTTGACAACGGCTGTGCCGCCACCTGCGTGGATAACCATATTTATCTCGCCCTCGTACATAGCAATAGAAACTCGCCTGATAGTTTCTGCATCTATGCCAAGTTGTCTTAAATTTTTCTTTATAAGAACCGATGCCTGACCTGCCGAGGTGAAGTCCTCGCCATCGACATCAAATCGGAAAATCAATTCTTCATTCATCGTTGCTCTATTTACCTCCAATGAGTCCATTGCAATATAACAGGCCGCAGGAAGTGTAAAGTGTCAAATCTGTACTTAATACGACAATTCCGCTTTCTTTAGCAAGAGCGAGCATTTCGTCACTGGGAGTTTTAGAACGAACAAAAACTATGCAAACCATATCCATCATAACTGCGGTTCGAATTACCTGAGGGTTCACAAGACCTGTGAGAAGAACGGCTTGGTCCTTTACATAGGCGAGAACATCACTCATCAAATCGCATCCACACGCCGAATAGACGTGTTTGCCGAGGTTTTCTTCACAAGAGAGAACCTTTGCGTTCAGGAGTTCTTGAATTTTACTGATTTTCATAACAAGTTACCTTAATTAAAAAATTTTGCTAAAATCAGTTGTATTTAGCAATAATTCCTTCCACATCATCTACGCCAAGCCTACCGTAAACCTCATCGTTGACGGTGAGAACGGGAGCAAGACCGCAGGCACCGATGCAACGGCAAGCGGTAAGCGAGAACTTCTTGTCGGGGGTGCACTCGTCGCCACCTATACCGAGAACTTCCTGCAACTTGTTGTAGATGTCGCCCGAACCCTTAACATAGCAGGCAGTACCAAGACATACAGAGATGTGATACTGACCCTTGGGGGTAAGCGAGAACTGAGCATAGAAGGTGGCAACGCCGTAAACCTTCTCAAGTGGAACATCCATGCCCTCGGCTATCATAGCCTGTACTTCGATGGGAAGGTACTCGTAGATGTCCTGGGCTTGCTGCATTACTGCCATCAACAGGCTCTTGTCGTGCTTGTGAGCGTCTATAACTGCCTGAAGACGTTCCTTCTGCTCGGGAGTACCGCTAAAGGGAACGGTAGAAAGTTTTTTTAACATAATATATCCTCCTTATTAAATATCTTAAATATTGCACGCCTACACGCACATTATCTACATTATTATAACATAAGGAAAGAAAAAATACAATACAAAAAACAATAATTGATAATAAAATAACGAAATTGTAAATATAATAAATTTTTAAGTCGATTAAGCACAGTAAATTGTAAAATCTGCATAAAGTTCTTTGTAAATTTCCTTTATACACCCCTCGTTTTTCATAGAGAGAGCCTTATTATCAACGGCACAAACCCTCGTTATGAAAGATGTGGTAGCCGAGATAAATACTTCATCTGCTGTAAATATTTCGTCAAACAAGAAGGCTTTTTCCATTACCTTTAATCCAAGCGAGGGGGCAAGTCTAATGATATTCGCACGAGTAATCCCCGGAAGAATATGCGAGCCGTTCGGGTGGGTAAAAATAGTGTCATTTTTAAGAATAAAAATGTTCGAGTGGGCGCACTCTGTCACGACCCCGTTGCGGTGAAACACCGCCTCTTTACATCCTTTGCTTTCCGCCTCGGTGCTTGCCAATACTGCAGGGAGCAGGTTGGTCGTTTTGATATTGCACATTGAATATCTTTTGTCGGGCAGGGAAATAAGCGAGGCGGATTTCAGGTCAGGGCTAAATTCAATAGGTGTCACAGAGATTAAAATATTGCTCTTATTCGTAACTCTGGCGTGCTTGCGTTTTTCACCCTTTCCCGAACATTGAAGATAGAGCATATAACCTTCGTATCCGGACCTTTTGACAATATCAAAAATAATGCATATAAGTTCGGCTTTAACTAACGGATGGGATAAACCAATAGCAGAAATATTGTCATAAAATCTTCTCAAATGCTCGTTTAGTTGATAGACCTTGCCACCGCTTCCGATAGCCACCTCATAGACCGAATCCGAGAAATATATAGATCTGTCACAGAGGGGGATTGTTAATTCCTCGCTTTTTGAAATCCTCCCGTTATAGTAGGAGATGTCAGGCATAATTGACTCCTTTTTTATTACTCAAATAATTTATATAAACCTATATAAAACATCTTATGAGCAAGAATTGGAAAAGATTAAAAAACATTATTAAATTCAGGGAAAAATGAAGAAATAAAACAAAAAAACGGCAGATTAGCCATTTCATAAAAAAGCAAAATGAACTAACTCTGCCGTAAAATAAATATTGAAAATTAGAAAGTCGTAGATTTTATAATCCTGCCATCAAAGTCGTAAACGGTGAAGGTTCTGTTCTCGTAAATCATATATGTTTTTGGGTTGTTTTCTTTGGGGAGAGAAACCGAGCCGGGGTTAAGATATGTGCAACCGTCAGCAAAAGGCGCGGAGGCAAGAACATGGGTGTGCCCATGAAGAAGAATGTCGCCTTTTCTAAACTTAAAGCCTGAGGAGGTGTTAATATTATGACCGTGCGTGGCGATAACCGTAAGACCGTCGAGCGATAGCATAATATACTCTGAAAGAATGGGGAAATCAAGCACCATCTGGTCAACCTCGGTGTCGCAATTTCCTCGTACTGCAAGGATTTGGTCTTTATATTGATTTAAGAGCGTGATTACCTCTTTTGGAGCATAGTTTTTTGGCAGGTCGTTGCGAGGACCGTGGTAGAGAAGGTCGCCGAGAAGCAACACTCGCTCACATTTATTTTTCTCAAAAATATCAAAAAAACTACGGGCGCTTGCGAGGTCGCCGTGGATATCCGAGCCTATTAAAATCTTCATCTATATCTCCTTCGGTTTTGAATATACTATAACACAAAATGTTGTAAAAATCAATACAAAAAGGATGATTTTCTTCAATATATAGTGTTAACTTGTTAAATTAGATTGACAAAATTGTAATTATATGTTATAATTTTTTAGTAAAAATAATAAGGAGAGAAATAAATGGCTCAATCAAGAGGAAAAAAGGCCTATGATGATCAAAGCATCAAGAGTCTGAAGGGTGCGGAGCGTGTTCGAAAAAAGCCCGCGGTAATCTTCGGCTCGGATGATATAACGGGCTGTCAGCACTCCTTTATAGAGATACTTGCAAACTCGGTTGACGAGGCTCGTGAGGGCTACGGCAATCGCATCATAGTCAAGAAATATAGAGATTTGTCAATAGAGGTCGAGGACTTTGGCCGTGGTGTTCCTCTCGGATTTAACGAGAAGGAGGGAAGATACAACTGGGAACTCGTATTTTGCGAACTGTATGCAGGCGGTAAATACGACAACAACGACGATAACGCCTCCTACGAATTCTCTCTCGGTACAAACGGTCTTGGCGCTACGGCAACCCAGTATTCGAGCGAATATATGGAGGTAAAGTCCTACAACGGTAAGACTATTTCCGAGATGTCCTTTAAGCGTGGCGAGCCTGTCGGTCAGTTGCGTGTTTCTGATGTTGTCCCCGGGGGAAAGCGTCTTGGCACACAGATAAAGTGGCGCCCTGACCTTGCGGTTTTCAAGGAGATTGACATTCCTGTCGAATTTCTTGTTCTCACTCTCCGAAGACAGGCTATGGTAAATGCGGGTATTCGCTTTATTTTGGAGATAGAGAACGAGAAAGGAAGGTTCGAAAAGACCGAATACTACTACGAAAACGGTATAGCAGATTATATCGAGGAACTCTCAGAGGGTAGTGCTTTAACCACCCCTGTGCTTTGGAAACTCGAAACAAAGGGTAAGGATCGTGAGGACCTACCCGAATATAAATTCAAGGCGGAAATTTCCTTCTGCTTTGCACAGACGGGCGTGCCTGAATATTATCACAACTCCTCCTATCTTGAATACGGTGGCGCACCTGACAAGGCGGTGAGAAACGCATTTGTTTATGCCATTGATAAGTATATCAGGGCGCATAATAAGTATAATAAAAACGAGCCTAAAATATCCTTTGGCGATATTTCGGACAACCTTATAGTTATAGTAAACTCGGCATCTACACAGACCTCTTACGAAAACCAGACCAAGAAGTCTATAACTAATGCGTTTATTCAAAAGGCTCTTACCGATTTTATAAAAAGCAGGCTTGAAATATACCTGACCGAAAATCAGAATGCGGCGACAACCATAATAAACACGGTGCTTGCCAACAAGCGCTCTCGCGAGGACGCCGAGAAGAGTAAGGCAACCATCAAGACCAAGATAATGGGCAAGATGGACGTGTCAAACTCGGTGGAGAAGTTTATCCCCTGTGGCTCGAAAGACCCCTCGGTAAGAGAGGTTTATATAGTTGAGGGTGATTCGGCTGCGACCTCCTGTCGCGTGGCAAGAGATGCAGAATTTCAGGCGGTTATGCCGGTAAGAGGTAAGACGCTCAACTGTATGAAGAGTTCCTATGACAAGATATTTGCCTCGGATATTATTATCGACCTTCTCAAGGTTATTGGTTGCGGAGTGGAGATACAGAGCAAAAAGCAGTCTAATATTTCCACATTTGATTACAGTCAACTCCGTTGGAACAAGATTATAATATGTACAGATGCCGACGAGGACGGCTTCCAGATAAGAACTCTGCTTCTCACTATGTTTTATAGGCTTCTGCCCACCCTTATTGAAAAGGGAAAAATATTTATCGCAGAGTCGCCTCTGTTTGTGATTACCTGTGGCTCCGACACTTATTTTGCTTATTCTGAAAAAGAGAAGAACGAGATTCTTGAGAAACTCGGTGATAAAAAGTTCACTATACAGCGTTCAAAGGGACTTGGTGAAAATGAGCCTGAAATGATGGCACTAACTACTATGAATCCTGCTACTCGCCGACTTATAGCGGTGACTCCCACCGATGCCCAAGAAACCGCAAGAATGTTTGATATTCTTCTCGGTGATGCAATTGCCGAAAGAAAGAGATATATCACCGAAAACGGTCATCTATACATTTCGGATGCCGATATTTAATAAATTAGGTTACTTATTTTTTGAAAGGATTTTCCAATGATTGAACTTAAAAAATCTACTAAATTTGCGGGTATTGACGGTCCTCTTGTGACTATCATTATGGACGGCGTAGGTATTGCCCCCGACAACGGTGGCAACGCGGTTGCAAAGGCATATACTCCCACCCTTGACCGCCTTATGGCAGAGTATCCTATGGTTAGCATTCGCGCTCACGGTACGGCTGTCGGTCTGCCCAGTGACGACGATATGGGTAACTCGGAGGTAGGACACAACGTTCTCGGTTGTGGTCAGGTGTTTGCCCAGGGTGCAAAACTTGTTTCTCAGTCTATTGAAAGCGGTAAAATTTTCTCAAGCGAAACCTGGCAGACCTTGGTTGAGGGTGTAAAGAGCAACAATTCCACTCTCCATTTCCTCGGTCTTTTCTCGGACGGAAATGTTCACTCGCATATCGACCACCTCAAGGCTCTTATTGAGAATGCCAAAAAGGTAGGTGTAGAGAGAGTCCGTATTCACATTCTCCTTGACGGACGTGATGTTGGTGCAACCAGTGCGCTTGACTATGTATTACCCTTTGAGGAATATATCTCGGCTCTTCGCTCGGACAACTTTGATATTGCTATCGCTTCGGGCGCCGGCAGAATGGTAGCGACCATGGACAGATATGACTCCAACTGGGGCATGGTTGAGATAGGCTGGCAGGCTCACGTGCTTGGCGAGGGCAGACAGTTTGCTTCGGCAGAGGAGGCTATTACCACATATAGAAACGAGTATAAGGTGATAGACCAAGACCTTCCCGCCTTTGTAATTGCCAAGGATGGCGAGCCTGTGGGAACTATTAAC
This sequence comes from Eubacteriales bacterium, assembly GCA_045605175.1. Classification (GTDB taxonomy): domain Bacteria; phylum Bacillota; class Clostridia; order Oscillospirales; family CAG-272; genus UBA1740. Next base: position 56,097 of record JAZUPL010000035.1, read on the forward strand.
GATGGTGACAGCGTGGTGTTCTTTAACTTCCGTGGCGACAGAGCCATAGAGATTTCCAAGGCGTTTGAGTCGGGCGAGGACTTTGACAAGTTTGACAGAAAGCGTGTTCCCTCGGTGCTTTACGCAGGTATGTTAGAGTATGACGGCGACCTGCATATTCCCTCCCGCTATCTTGTGAATCCACCCGAAATAAGCAACACGATGACCGAATACCTCGTAAGTGCTGGTATTCGTGAACTTGCCATCTCGGAAACGGTTAAATACGGACATTGCACCTATTTCTATAACGGTAACAAATCCGGCAAATTCTCTGAGGAACTTGAAACCTATATTGAGATTCCCTCCGACCTTATCCCCCTTGACCAAAGACCTTGGATGAAGTGTGCAGAGATTACCGACAAACTTATAGAGTGCCTTTACAGCGGTGAGTATAAGTACCTCCGTGTAAACTATCCTAATGGTGATATGGTTGGACATACAGGCTCTTTTGCCGCTACCGTATGCTCTATGGAGGCGCTTGATATTCAAATCGCGAGAATTCTTAAGGTGGTTGACGAACTTCACGGTGTTGCTATTATAACCGCAGACCACGGTAACGCCGACGAGATGTTCGAGATAGACAAGAAGACAGGGGCGCCCAAGGCGGGCAAGGACGGCTCCTTTAAGGCAAAGACCAGCCACACCCTAAACCCTGTGCCTTGTATTATATATGACAACTTCTATCGCGAGGGCTATACTGTAAAACTTGGCAGAAGCGACCTTGGTCTTTCCTCGGTTGCACCCACCACGGTAAATCTGCTTGGCTACGAAGCCCCAGAGATGTGGGACGAGTCGCTTATAGAACTCGGCTAATAGAATAAAACTATAAAAAAGATGAGATTTTTACCTGTTGAATAAATCAACGAGTGCTTCTCATCTTTTTTTGTACAAATAATACATATTTTGAAAATGAAAACTGTATAATAATACAAAATTAAACTCGCTCTATAAAAAAGACTCGTTTATTCATACTTTGGACATAATTATCTGTTAGAATATTCGACGCTTTATATATGTATATGTTTTTTGGAGGTCAAAATGGTTTTCGAAAATCTAAGAGTCAGACATAAAAAATTTGGAGTTGGAGTTGTCCTTGCAAAGCAGGGGAAATATCTTATAGTTCGCTTTGACGAATGCACGAAAAACTTCGTGTATCCCGATGCGTTTGAGAAGTTCCTTACACTTGAGGACGGCACAGTGCCCGAACAGATTTTAGTCGATCTCGAGGTGTCAAAGGGCATCAAGGCTCAAATCGAAGAGGAGAGAAACAACGAGCGTATCCATTCGATGACACACGGCATAGTTATCCCGGGCAAGGAGATGGCTAATGAGGGCGAGGACGAGGACAGCCACCTTAAGGTTAGCGACGTTGAGGAGTTCTGATTTGCATAAGCCCCTTGTTTAACCGTCTGAAAGGACAAAAAAACTTAAACTAAATAATAAAAATCCAACACAGGATTTCTATGTGGCAAAAGAGAAATAGTAGTCTTTTGTGAGCATAGTGCCAACCCGTGTTGGATTTTTATTTGTTTTTACTGATTTTCAAAGTAGGCTAAGATGTCAAGGGCAAGTTGTCTTGATCTCTTTTTTGCCGCCTCGCTTGTCAGGTGGTAAATAGAATCATAGTATTCGTTGTATTCAAAGAAGTAGTCATTTGGATCAGAAATAAAGGGACAATCTAACCTCTCTTTCATCGACTGTGTGTAGCCATCTACCGTTTCTTTTGTACCACCGTATGTATGTTTGTATATCGGAGCACAGGAGAAAAGGTAGGTTATGTTTTTTCCTTCTACAATTTCGATGATTTGGTTTATCCTTGCTATTCTCTCGTCGCTTACCGTGTATCTATGCACGCTTATATCAGAACTCCATATCTGATTAACATAAGAACGCGACATTTTAATATCACAGTTGCCCTCGGTGAGAGTGGAGTTTCTTTGATAATAGGTTGAGGGCTTCAAGAGCGCTCTTGCCTCGGTGCTTGTGTTGAATTCGGAGAAGGAAGAGAAGAAATGCGTGTATTTTGAGAAATCTACATATCTAAAGATATTGTAGCAGGACTCGGTTGCCCTGTATGTGCGCCAAAATAGTTTGTAGTCGCCCATTTGAACATTGTCGTATTCGGGGACGGATATAATTATATCACCCTCTCGCATAAAAGATGACAGCGCCTCGATGTAAAGCATACCCGTGCCGCCTGCATTTGTCCCACAGTTGACTACGTGATATTTGTAATCGAGCATTTCTTCTATAAAAGGACTATCAAAACCGTATAGACAACTTGATCCACCGACAAGAAGAATCAGCGGCTTGTTGTCACGGCGTGAGAGCAAAACTTCAAATCTGCTTGCAATACTCTCGGCGTTATTTACGAACACGGGGCCTCGTCCTGCATTAAGCCTGAGGTTTGAAAAAGCCTTGCAATCCGAAAAGGCGTCATCGGGAATAGATGTAAAGGTGTCGTAAATATACAGGGTGTTGAAGTATTTGCAGTCAATAAATGCTGCCGAGTCTATTGTTCTTATACTTGGGGGAAGAACGAGCGAGTAAAAACTCTTGTTTACAAAGGCGGCTCTTGATATTTTGGTTACAGGCACGCCAGAGATGCTTTCAGGAATAGAAACAGTATCGTCGTCACCGTTGTAAGCGGTAATTGTAACCTGATTGTTGGATATAGAGTAGGAAAAATCCTCCTCGCTCGTCCACTTGGACCATTGACAATAGATCTCAAGCAGACCTGTTTTAGGAATAGAGGTAAGTCCACCTGGGTTTATAGCCTCGCCTCTACCATCAGGGCTTGTGTTGTATTCGATCAGGGTATAACCCTCTCGGTAGAATGTTCCATCATTTGCGAGCAGATTGGGGCAGGGCTTTACCGAGGTGTTGAACTGGGTTATTATAGTGTCGGTGACATTATCGCCGGCAAGCACGCCACCATTTAGGTTATACTTTATAATTGCATAGCCTTCCTCCAAAAAGTTGGGGTAGAGAACAACGTCCTCTGTGGGCTTGAATGCGTATGTACGGCTATAAGAGAGCATTTTTCCGCCGTTTACTACTGTTTCACCAGCACTCCATCCGAGGAATGTAGCATTTTCCTTCGGTGTAGCGGAAATAATTATCGACTGATTTGCGCTTACCTGCCCAGGTTGTTTGTTGCACTCTACCGTACCACTATCCAAAGAGGGAATAACATAGTCAAAGGAGTAGTAGGCGGTAGTAAGTTTTGAAGATATTTTTGCCGTCGTGTCGGCACTTGGCGTGCGAACAGTAACGTAGCCGTCGTAATATTTTCCGTTTTCTATTTGGGAAAAGGCATAATTCTCCTTGAAAACCACCTCGAAAATTGCGTCCTCGCCGTCATCCACAAACACGGGATTTTGCGAAACCACGACACAGTTTTCATCGTGCTCGAGCAACACCTTTATTTTTATTTCAGAATCCCCTGACGGTGGCAAAGTACCCTCAAAGCCACCAAGAAAGGCATCCTTGCTGGGCGAGTTCAAGGTTTCATCTATATAGATGCCTGCAAAAATCACAGAGCCGATAATTATCACAAAAAAGAGAACAAGACCAATGATTTTAGATATTATACCTTTCATGCGGCACTCCTTTGTATTTATTTAAGATAATTTTATCATATAATTTCGCTTTATTCAAGTGTAAAACAGGCAGATGTTTTATATTTCTTACATTGCTTTGTTCACTTCTAATAAAAGAGGCGTGTAATTCTTGTATATCTTAATAAATGCAATTTATATATAGTTACAATTTTTATAAAACTTGACATTTATATTTTATTATTATATAATTAGTTAGGTAATATAAAAAGGGAATTTTTCCCTTGTTAATTAATAAATCCCCCCTGGAGAAACTATGGATACAAATTTAGTTTTAGGCTACCTATCCGGCATTGGATACGGTGGTGCTTGCCTGCTTTTTTCACTTTTGCTCTATAAACTTGGCGTGCCAAAAAGAATAACACGCAAGGTTGTTCATATTCTTGTCGGCTTTGAGTGGTTTATTCTGTATCACTTTTTCGGTGCAGGGCTACACTTTTTGGCGGTTTGCATATTCTTCCTTTTGATGCTTATAGTAGCCTATTGGAAAAAGCTTATGCCGATGATTTCCTCCGACGGTGAAAATGCGCCTGGTACGGTTTACTATGCGGTGGCAATGACGGGCGTTGCTATACTCGGCTGTTTTGTGCCTGATGTTATGCTACCCTTTGGAATAGGCATAATGTGCACCTCTGTGGGTGACGGTCTTGCGGGTTTGATAGGCGGCTCTATAATCCGATTTAACCCTAAGATTTATGGAGAGAAAACGCTGTGGGGCGCTATTGCAAATCTGCTCTTTTCCTTTGTTAGTGCCTTGGTGCTTTCTAATATTTACGGACTTGGACTTTCTTTGTGGCAGATGGTGGCACTGGCAATTTTGTCGGTGGAATTTGAGATATTTACAGGCTATGGCTTAGATAATATCACTATTACCTGGGGTGTTACTGCTCTTGCCTACGGATTTCTTCACTACGAGGGGATTGGGAACTATATCCTCCCGATTCTACTCTCGCTCCTTGTAATAGGCTTTGCGGTGAAAAAAAAGGCGCTCACGCACCTTGGTGTGATATGCGCAGTCTTTATGGATATACTTATTTCGCTCTCGCTTGGAAATTTCGGTTTTATTATTCTCGTGTCCTTCTTCCTCGGTTCGATTATTGTAGATAAAATTAAGAAAATAGCCAAAAAGCGTGACGAGGCTAAAAAAGGTGATAGGCGAGATTTAATTCAGGTTATCGCCAACGGCTTTGTCGGTACGGTTATGGCGGTTTGCTTTGTATTTTCCCGTGGCAATATAGCCTTTGCCGTGGGATTTGTTGCGGCCTTTGCCGAGGCGTTTGGTGACACGGTGGCATCGGGCATAGGTGCTTTTGCAAAGACGGTCTATGACCCCTTCAGACTTAGAAAAACCGAGAATGGTCTTAGCGGAGGTATGTCGGTAATTGGTACGCTTGCCTCCTTGCTCGGTTGCTTTGTTATAGGATTTATTGCTTTCTTTGTTTCGGGTGGCTCGTTCGGGCTTTTTGAGGTTGTTATTGTCGGTGTATGTGCCTTTTTAGGCGTTGTATTTGACAGTTTCCTCGGCTCGTTGTTCCAGGTCAAATATATATGCAACACCTGTGGCACTGTTACCGAAAAGACCGTGCATTGTGACAGGGAAACAACAAAGTCTTCCGGCTTTACCCCTATTGATAACGATGTTGTAAACTTCTCAAGTGGCATCTTTACCGCCACCCTTGCCGTAATTGCAGCACTTCTTTGGCTGTAATTATATATAGAGTTAATCATTGACACAGGGCTCCTTTCCGAGGGAACCCTGTGTTTTTCATATTATCATAATTAAAAAGGGCCTTCCCCGTGGGGAAGGCCCTCTCTTTGGGTTACAAAGTGTTTAGGTTCAGGGGTAATTTTTATCAAAAGATTAAAACTTATCCCACAAACACTTTATTAGTTAGATGCCACGCCTGCGCTATTGGTGGCATTGATGCCATCCTGTATTATTTCGGGCACAATGGAGGTTTCTGTTCCAGAGCCGTCAAGCGGACCGGAAGTAGAAATTACATCGAGAGAGTCTAATACAAGAAATTCAACTCGGATATTTTCATATTTCTTCATAGTTTCTTTGTCCTCCTTATTACTTTGTAGCCTCGCGGTATGCTTTCGCGGACTCAGCATACTTCCAGAGTCTCTCGGTAAGGTTAGCAAGAGCCTCGTCCTTTGCAAGAGCAAACTCATAGTAAGCCTTTATGTTGTATTCACCGGTGATATCAGTACCCTTAATGCTATATGTTACGGTGTCTGCCATAGCGTAAGCGTACATCGTTACCTTAATGTAGGTACGTTCACCCTCGGTTATGATTTCGCATTCGGGAGTAAATCCGTTAACACGAATTACATACTGCTCTGCAGAGTAATTACCGTCGATATAGAAGATAAATGCAGGAGCATCACCGAGTTCCATAGCCGCAGAGTAAAGTCCTTTGATATTTTCCTTCTTCTCTACGTCTGTGTTAGGCTTAGATGTATTGTCATAGTCAGCGCCTATAATACCGTTGATTGTTGCAACAACCTGTTCGGTGTTCTCGTTGTTAGCATAGACGTATGCGCTTCTGATGTAGGAAAGGATATCCTTAATAAGGTTCTTTTCTACCTCTTTGTATTCGCCCTTAAGAATAGCGTTTGCATATTTCTCTACGGTAAGAGTGTAGGAAACAGTGCCTTCGCCGAGTTCTTCGGATGCATACTTGATTTCGAGGTTAATCTTGCGCATTGCCTGTGCTACGCCAAGAGCAACGGGAAGTTTGTAATACTGCTTTTCGCCAACAGTTACAATTTCAAGACCCTCGAAGGAGGTAATTACCTTACCGTCAAGAGTAATCATTACTATCTCGCCGGTAGCGGGAACGTAAACATTGTACTGAATGTTGGAGTAAAGAGTAAGGTTAGACATGGGATTGAAGCGACTGGTGTCAACTACAACCTGCTTCTCTACGATAACAATCTTGTCGCCGTCTGCCTTGATTTCATAACCCTCAGCAACATTAACATTGCTTGCAGTGAACTTGCCATCAGTGAAGGTGTTGCCGTAGTTAGTGAAGGTACAACCAGCACCGACTGTAATAGCCTTTGTAGGATCATAATCGGTAAGAGTGTCGAAATAGTTGTTGTAACTCAAGGCTGAATTCGAGAATATGTCATCGCCGTTAAGAATATAACCATCGAAGGAGCAATTCTTAAAGCTTACAGTACCGAAATAATGGTTAGTTATGCCGGAATTTGTAAAGAAGTTGCTCGAACCGTTGCTTGCAGTGAAGCTTGTATCTATTATTGTGATGGTGGATTCGGTTGAGAATACGCCCCACAGGTTATTGCGGGAAATAATTTCTGTTCCCGTTACAGTACAACCTTCAATTTTTGCATTAAGTTTTGCCACATGAGGATCGTTAACATTAAGTCTAAGAATACCATCTTTAGCAGAGTTGATGTTGCAGTAGAGGAACTCTACGGTAATATCCAGAGTATTATATTCAATGTTCACGATTTGCTGTGCACTGTTTTCAACAGGAGATGTTATAGTAAGGTTGCCCTTGTACTCGGTACTACCGAAAATAACAGTTCCATTGTTGTGTGTATAAATGCTATCGCAGAGAACAAGTTCACCCGCGGGAGCAGAGGAGTAAACATTGAATGTATATCCAGCCTTGTAGAGGTGAATGATCGAACCTTGTGCAACGGTCAGTTTGTGACCAGCAAGGTCAATTCTGAAAGTAACCGCAGAAACATATTCAATCCAAATGTCAGAAGCCATTACCATGTCTGCATTGAGAGTGATAAGGATTTCTTTGTTGTCATAATCAGGATTGTTATATGCACCTAAAATCTTGCGTAAATCGGTTTCTGTGTAA
>JAZUPL010000036.1:0-9121 GCA_045605175.1 Eubacteriales bacterium
ACTCTCTGCCACTCCCGGTGATCTGAGCCTCGTGCTTCCCAAGAGGATACTTGACGGAATAATAGAGATGATTTATGCACTTGATAAGATTGAAGTCGGAGGCCAAGCGGTCTTAGGAAGACAACCACCTATCCCAACTCCTTGGCTCACAGAACGACATGGCTACGATCCGACTTACTCTCTGCCACTCCCGGTGATCTGAGCCTCGTGCTTCCCAAGAGGATACTTGACGGAATAATAGAGATGATTTATGCACTTGATAAGATTGCCCCCGGTGTTGCAAATGACGATACGTTGCTCTACGGTGTAGAGGTTAAGTTCTACAATATGGAGGTCGAGCTTGACGGAAATCTTGAAACCAAGCACCGCGGACTTTACGTAATAGGTGACGGAAGCGGAGTTACACACTCGCTCTCTCACGCATCTGCAAGCGGCGTCTATGTTGCGAGGAAAATTGCAGGGAAATCCGAGGGTTAAGGATTAGAAAACAGGGAAAATGTGAGAAGAAACAAATCTGACATTTACCTAAACAGCACGATTTCATCTAAATAAACAAGAAAGAAGCCACACTGCTTGGTTTGCAGTGTGGCTTCTGATTTAGGAAATTACTTTTAGATTAAAGTTCTGCAATAACCTCGACCTCGACAAGCGCGCCCTTGGGCAGGTCTTTTACCGCAACGCAACTTCTTGCGGGCTTGGAGGTGAAATATTTTGCATATACACCGTTGAAGGCGGCAAAGTCGGATATATTTGCAAGGAAACAGGTAGTTTTAACTACCTTGTCAAGCGAAGAGCCCGCCTCGGTAAGCACGGCCGAGAGATTTTTTATCACCTGTTCGGTCTGTTCCTCTATGGTTGCTACCTCTATGTTTCCACTCTGTGGGTTAATTGGAATTTGTCCTGATGTATATACCATATTTCCGACTATCATAGCCTGGGAATAAGGGCCTATTGCTTCGGGGGCATGGGGCGTGTAAACTTTTTTCATAATTGTTCTCCTTTTGGTTATTGCGAAATGATAAACACTGTCCTGTTTCCCTTCGTGATAAAAAACGAGTCGGGATTACAGTTCTTCGGAAGTCGAATATTAAGTATTATATCTAACTCCTCGTCTTGATATGCAGGGTGGGATTGACAATCTGATCGCAGGCTGCAACCGTGGTTTCTCTCGCTTGCAGTAGGCGCATACCTATGTTTTCGATAATGTTCCGAGGAGGTAGGGGCAGATAGCGAAGTTCCTTTGCATTTATTTGCTTTGATTTAGATACAATAGACATATATCTGTCGTAAATAGTAGAGTTAAGCAGGGCAAACAGTCCCCAAACAAGTCGGGCGCACATCTCGGAGGATTTGTCCTTGGTGTCGATGTAGTTTATCTTGTTGTGCGTGCTTATATGCGTATATTGGGGCATTGAGCCTGCCATATGAATAGCACAGGTGATAAAACGCTCGTCACTCTTGGCAGGAACACGCTTGATAAAGACCATGTTTTTGTTCTTTTGAATAATTTTCGGGTTTGTTGCCGCTATATACTGATGCTTTATCGGCATGGGGAAATGCACTCTGCCACCGCGGATTGCGGCGGGACGAATAAGAGGGATGCAACCCCTGATAGGCTCGTTAAACAGTAGCCCCTCGCATCGGGAGTCGAGCACCAATCCTGTTGAAACCTTAAGACCAAGCGAGTCAAGGGTTTCGGGGAAGACAGAGAAATATTTAACTATATTTGCGTCCTCCAGACTCTTCGGAAGCGTGAGTGTGCCGTCTGCCTTATCGACAACGAAGGAGTAGGGTTGAGGCTCAAGCATTACGGTATTCTCTGGCTTGCCCCAGTCAGTCGACGTGGTTATAATAATTGTGGAGGGCTTTGGTGCTTTTCTGTAAGAGAAAATTAAAGATTTCTTTAAGGGAATAGCGCGTTTTGAGTTCTTCTGCTTACCAACGAAAAGATGTATTTTCTCAAGCGAGAGCAACTCTGCCATTTCCTTGCGATACGAGTCAAGACTTGATGCACTTGCTACCGAGGTCGGGAGCATAATTACAAGGCGTCCACCGTCCTCCAGATGCTTTGCCGCCATTTTGGCAAAGAGATATGCCGCGTTTATCTTAACCTGGGTAACTCCGCCTGCTCTTGAAGCCTCGGAGGAGGTCTTTTCCACCAGGTCTGTTGGAGGGTTGCAGATAATTATGTCAAACTTGTCCTCTACAATGTCGGTCATCGTGACCGTGTAGTGTCCTTTTGACTCGGTGATATAGTTTTCCTCATAGACGGTGACGTAGAGTTTTACGTCATAGTCATGCCTTGCCTTTTTTCTAACCCTCTCCAAATTATCTTCAAGCATGGGTATAAAGTAGGGGTTGTTTTCATAGCAGGTGAGGAAAATCACCCTGCAATTCTTGCACCTTTTGCATATTTCCTCGACCACCGCAGCACTCAAAATTCCTGTGCCCGCACCGGGGTCAAGTACGGTGAATGCGGTCTTCTCGGTATCGAGAGAGAGCATGTTCGCCATAAGGCGAGCCGTTTCCTTTTTAGTAAAAAATCTTCCGAGCCTTACATTTTCGCTCTTTGATTTCATTCGGATCAACTTGGCAGTATTTCTAACCGCTAAACCTAACATTGTTTGCTCCTTGCACAATTTTTGTAATTTCTGCCTGGATTTATCTTGCTATCATTTTATCATAATTTCCTCTTTCTTTCAAGGGATTTTTAAAAATATTCGAAAAAAACTTGAAAAAGATGATAAACAATGTTATACTAAGTTATATAAAATACTGTTGCCTATACCCCCGCCCAACTTAGGGTTATACCAAGAGCCTTACAAAAGAGATTTATAACAGAACTCAAAAAGCGAGGAAAGAATAATGAGCGAGACTCTCCAGAACAAAAAAATAAAAATATTGCATTGTAGTGACATACATCTTGATAACCCCTTTGTCGGACTGCCGAGCGAAAAGAGTGACGAGCGTCGCCGTGAACTTCGCACCGCTTTTATGCGTCTTATGGAGTTTATTAGGGAGAGGGAAGTTGACTATGTGCTAATAAGTGGCGACCTGTTTGAAACGGCCTTCGTCACCAATACTACGACCGAGATAATTATTCGTGAGTTCCGCAACTGCCCTGACACCAAGTTTATAATAGCGCCCGGACTCCACGATGCCTATGCCTCAAACCCTGTCTATCTCTCGGGAAGATTGCCCGACAACTGCTATGTTTTCTCCTCGGACGGTCTTTCTCGATTCGATTTTGACAATGACAGGCTTACTGTATATGGCTGGGCATTTGTTAAGGACCGCATCGAGGTAAGTCCGCTTTATGACAAGCACATCGACGACAGTTCCAAGATAAATATTGTTCTTGGATATGCTGACCTGGACGGTGATATTGATTCGCCCATTTGCCCTGTATCCATCCAGGACCTCAAGAACTTCGGCGCAGATTATTACGCTCTCGGCTCTCGCCACGCAAAGACCGAGATTGCCAAGCGTGCAGGCTATACATACAGTTATTGCGGCTCGCTTGAATGTACCGGTTTTGATATGCCCGATGTGGGTGGTGTTTGGATGGTTACAATTACTCCGAAAGAGGATGCCGACCAGTTTGCCGTAGAGTACAAGCACTTTGCCTTTGGTCGCATTCGCTTTATAACAGAGCAGATAGACATTACAGGTGTAAATGCGAACAACGAGATTATAAACCGCATAAGCCGTCTTATCAGCAACAAGAGGTATGGAATAGAAACCGCCTTGAGAGTGGAACTGGTGGGTGAAGTTGCTCCCGATTTTATAGTACCTGTGCATCTTGAATTTGATGCATTTGGTCTTTACTACTTCGACATGGTGGACAAGACCATGCCCCTCTATGGGACGGAGCATTACAAGAGGGATATGTCGGTAGCGGGCGAGGTATATAGACGCCTTTACGCCATGCTCACCTCGGAAAACGAGGAGGACCGACTCATAGGCGCTCGCGCATTCCGTGTGGCACTCGCCTCGCTCGAGGGCAAGGAAACCGAGCAGTAATAGAGTTTTAGTATGATAGGAAGAGGAACGATGTGTTGCGTTGTTCCTCTTTTTCACCCCCGACCTTTTTTGTAAAATCAAAAATCTCACAGAGGACAGAAAATTACCATCGCCACGGATTTTGATAGTGTGTGAAATAGAATTACCCTCGCCCGCGGCCTGGGATTTGGAGAAACAAGTGGATAAAATAATTAGACTTAATAATGAAAAAGTTGACACGCCCTGTATGTTGATAGACTCTGACAAGGTAAATCATATACTTGACTATCTCTCGGAATACGGCAAGGTTTACTATCCTGTTAAGGCGTGCGCCTACCTACCTCTAATAGAGTTAATGGTAAAGAAAGGTTTGCATTTTAATATCAATTCGCTTCGCTATTTGCACTTGGCAATAAAGGCGGGAGCAAGCACGGATAGCCTGCTTTTAGACAACTGTCTTTTCTCAAGGGAGGAGATAGACGAGGCTATTTCTCTTGGTGCATCTATGTTTGCCGTTGACAGGCTTTCTATGGCAGAGTACATTCTTGAGCGAGTACCGAGAGCGAGGCTGTTTTTGAAAATATCTGCATCTGTAATTGATGGTAAGCCTCACAAATACGGCATAGGCAAAGAGCGGGCGAAAAGCCTATATGACAGACTCTTTGAGAGTGGAAACCTGTACGGTGTGTCTTTCTACATAGGCGAGGATCTGTTCAACCAAGATAATGTTCAGACAATGTGCGAATTTGCACTCTCGCTCGGTGAGGTAAAAAGGATAAATGTGGGTGGCGGATTTACCTCGTGCACCTTCCTCGGCGATTATTTTAAGAAACTTGCCACGTTCGGTGTCGAGGTAATATTCGAGCCTGGCAGGGGTGTGCTCGTTGATAGTTGTTCTATGCTCACAAGGGTAGTGACTGTTGATAGGAATGGCACTCTTTCAAGACTTCGCGTTGATGCGAGCGTATATTCCGGTCTTATGGATAGATTTATCGAGAATAAAAACTACTTCTTCCATATCGAGGGCGAGCCTTCGGAGGACTACCTCGTTAGCGGCTACACCTCCGACTCCTGTGACTGTTTTGGTGTAGTTCGTCTGCCTAAGGGACTTCGCGAGGGCGACCTGCTTACCATTTCCAACTGTGGCCCTTACAGTTTTGATATGTCCTCTACCTATTCGGGTGCTCGCCCCTTGTCATTCAAAATGGTTTAACTAAATCTATTTATAGATGAATTAAGCAAAAAGACGATACCCCAACAATAGAATTAAGAGCGAAAAGGTTTAATACCAAGCGTTTAATTTACAATTTCAAACAAAAAAGAGAGCAAGTCAATGACTTGCTCTCTTTTTCTGGAGGCGTCACCCGGATTTGAACCGGGGGATAGAGGTGTTGCAGACCTTTGCCTTACCACTTGGCTATGACGCCTTATTTAGAATGCTATAACATTATAACAAAGCAAAACGGTTTTGTCAAGGGGAAAATCAAATATTTTTGACATATCGGTTAAATATGAGTCCTTTAAGTATTGACCGATACAAATGACGGCTTGTATTGCTACATTTATATACTATATGCTATATAAAATGCTTATATTACATTGTTGCTTATTCTTTTACAAATGTTTTTTGCTTGAACAACACAAAGAAAGGGATGTAAGAAGAAATTTTTCCTCGCCTATTAAATAAAAAATCTTGGGGGGTATTGCTTATAAACCTATTGACACATTTTGCCTTTTATAGTAGAATAAACAAGATGTTTAGAATATGCCGTTTCTGTTACAAACGGCAGTTTGAGGATGACTGATGAAAAAGAACTTTTACACAGAACTTGCTTACGCAGTGGGTATACTGTTGTTGGCTTTTGGCACTGCTATGATGCAGAGGAGCGAGTTCGGATTGTCTATGATAATTGCGCCTGCCTACATTTTGCACTTGAAAATATCCGAGTTTTTGCCCTTTTTCAGTTTCGGAATGGCGTGTTACACCTTTGAGGCGGTTCTCCTGATTATAATTATTCTTATTCGCCACAGGGCAAAACTTTCCTACCTCTTTTCTTTCGTTACCGCGCTCATTTACGGATTTACCCTTGACGGTATGGTGTGGCTGGTGGGCTTTTTGCCTTGCGATGGGGTTGTTCTGCGTATCCTTTTCTTTGTCGTCGGGATTTTATTCTGCTCGTGGGGCCTCGCTTTCATGTTTAATACGTATATTCCACAGGAGGCATACGAGGTCTTCGTGTTGGAAATTTCGGATATGACCGGAAAAAATCTCGTTATGGTAAAGACGGTCTATGACCTGTGCAGTTTGGTGTTGGCGGTGGTTCTTTCTTTTGCGTTCTTCGGATTTGGCAATTTCAATGGTGTGAACTTCGGAACTTTGGTGTCCGCCTTTGCAAACGCCCCGCTAATCGGTCTGTTTTCCAAACTTAATGACAGGTCCTTTGGCTTTGTTGACGGCATTCCCCGACTTAAAGCATTCCTATCTAAATAGAAGATTGGACGGAAAAGATGATAGAACACCCTATACCACCCGTGTTTGACGAAAACTCGGAAATACTTATCCTCGGCAGTTTTCCCTCAGTGCGTTCAAGAGAAGTGGGATTTTTCTACGGCCATAACCAAAACCGCTTTTGGCGAGTTATATCCACCCTGTTTGGCAGGGAAATGCCCGAGAGCATAGAGGAAAAAAGGGAACTGCTCTTGTCTGCTCGCGTTGCCGTGTGGGACGTGATAGCCTCCTGCGATATTCTCGCTTCATCCGACAGCAGTATAAAAAATGTCCGCCCCAACAACATCTTGCAAATTCTTGAAAGAGCAAACATCCGTGCTATATTTGTAAACGGTAAAACTGCCGAGAAGTTTTACAACAGGTATATAAAGAACATCGTGGGCAGAGAGGCAATATGTCTGCCCTCCACCTCGGGTGCAAACGCCACATATTCGCTTCAAATGCTCGTTGATGCGTGGAGAGAGAAGATATTTGACCGATTAAGATAATTTTAGGAGAAACGGTAGCAGAGGCAAAAACAGGTGTAAAAAGCCCTGATTTAAGCGCAAAAATCCACAAAGAAAGGAGAAACAGAGGAAAATGGAAGGCATAATAGGTTTTGTGGTAAACTTTATAGACCTACTTGCGTCAATGTTTGTATCAATCTACAATATAATTGTTTTCCTCGGTTGGAAAATCCTTTTGTGGAGTGCTATTGCCGTCTTTGCCTTTTGGCTTGTAAGGCGTTTGATTTGCGTATCTGCCAGAACAAGGTTTATCAAAACCCTCTCGCACGCGGCAAAGGAGTCGGGTGCAAAATTTCGCACCCTCGGTAGTCCTGCCTTGTCGGTTTTTCTGCCGGTGGAGGGGTACGATGTGGAACTTGAATACAATAGTGTGACCTATCGCATAAAGTTTTTCCCGGGTTATATTCGGGGAAAGGCGATACATATGTACGACATTAACAACGCACGGGTTATGGGCAAGTGGATGTTTTCTCGCTTCGAGGACGGTAAGTGGTCTTTCGGTCGCAAGGTTAAGATAGGGCTTGACAACACGGCAAATGAGGGGGTAATGAACATTCTTTGTTTTCTCCCTGAGCCTTATGCAGTATCCGAGCCGAGCGAGGTTGGCGGAGTGTGGGAACACGATATGGAGTCGGGTAAGCCCTTGGACGGAGTTTACCTGTTGGAGGGCAACTTTCTCGTCCGCAACCTGGAGCGTCTTATGGAGGGATACATAGACTCTATTATACACAAGGAGCAGGATATTTGACCTCTTTGGAATTAAAAAATTCTGTCCTAAAAATCTAAATTAGGTGGGAAGCAAAAAGAATAAAGGAAAACAAACCACGGTCTTTCGACGAGGAAAGACCGTGGTTTGCTGTTATATGTATTGAAAATTAGATGGTTTTTATTTTAATTTATTATTGGGGTTTTGAAGTTTAGCCGTAGAAGTCCATAATACTGATGTCAGAATATGAGCCGTCAATATAGTTGCCGAAGCGTATGGTTTCTATGGTTCTGCCAATCTTGTGGCTCAATTGGATAATGTAATAACCTGTGTAGAACAGGTAGAGGAAACCCGTTAAGAAAAGTATTGCAAATAAGTTGGAACTAGTCTCGGTGGAGGAGGAACGAGAGCCATCGGAATAGTAGTGGATGACAGTGTACTCTCTCGACTCATGTAGGGGTAGAATCCTGTATAGTGCATAGACAAAAACGGCACAATTGAGGCACAGTAGCAGTACCATTACGGTAAAGGCGTAATCTGCACCCTCACCCATAGAAAAGTCGTAAACTGCGGGATATATAATCATACCGACTGCCGCCACCATAGACAAGAGCCAGAAGACAAATTTTATCACAGACGACACGAGAGTAATAACCATTCGGGGAATGGCAGAGCCTTGCTCCTCGACGGCGAAAATCAAGGGGCCACGACAGGTAAGACCGGAAAAGTAATGCTTGAAGAACAAAAGGAAACTGAAATTGCTATTGTTAGCCGACTCAAAATGCATGTTGATATACTCGTCACGCTTGGCAAAGATAAGCATATCGGCAAGTTCAATGACGTTTACCACAACGAGAATTCCGATAAGAATTGTATCGTACTTGCATATAAACTCACCAAAACCGATAAACCACTGCAAAAAGCCCTCTTCACCCGGCATAACCGCAAAGAGGTATGCGGCACCTGCCGAAATAAGCAGAAGGAGTATTGTGATAATAATTTTAGGGAATGCACGTGTTCTTGATGAATAACCCATAGTGATCTCCTTAATTGATTTTGATTATATTATTATATTATCACAAAAGAGTACGGTTGTCAATGATTTTGGGTTATACTTAACCCTGCGAAGCAGGATTTCATCGCATAGCGATTTCATCCACGTTAGTGGATTTATTCCGACAAAGGCGGATTTAGTTAAAAAAGACACCCACAAGGAGTGTCTTTTTCATTGGAGCGGATTACGGGGTGAGCGAGCATAAACTGTCTAAACGACAGTTTATGCGACGCGAAGTCAACAAAGCAAGGAGTATTGCGACTGAGGAACGAGGGAGAAAGACGACTATGAGACTTGACCGGAAAGAACCCGCAGCATTTCGGGGAAATGCTTGGTGGGTGAAG
>JAZUPL010000037.1:0-17314 GCA_045605175.1 Eubacteriales bacterium
TATTTGACCGAGGGGGATATAAAAGCTATGGACGGTGGCGTTTACGAAAAGGTTATTGAGATGTCCGAAAAGATTAACGCTATGCTTAATAGAGGCAAACGATAATCTCATTGTTCATAAGCAAAAAAATATTGCAAAAAACACCGACCTGTTTGCGTGATATGTCTGTAAAAACATTACGCGTTTAGGTCGGTGCTTTTGCGTGTTTCGATATATAAAATTAAAAACTATTTATGCCAACAAAGACTAAAACCAGTATGAATACAAGGCAAATAACTGCGTGGAAAACCGCAGTCGCATACTCATATTTCAACACTTTTTTAATACTGTCGTCGGTCATGCCGATACTCTTGTACGTAACAAGCGTTTCTCTCCTGACACGGTTGTGCGCTTGAATTATGTAAACCGTTTGAAGCACTCCGAAAACGCTAAGTGCCAGGAAAGATAAAACTCCGAATATTGCTATGTTTTTTGCAAATATTCCTACAAGTTTAGCAACATCAATGCCATTATTCGGTGCATGGTCTGTTACGCTTGTTCCAGATACAAGCGCAAAGAAAATTACTGCCAAAACGGGATGCAAAACACAGGAAATAAACATAAACGTGATTCGACGGTAAGTGCTGCTATAATACGCTACGCTCTTTTTCGCAATACGTTGTTCGACGGGCATATGACGAAAAGTGTATGAGTTTCGATAATTATGAGTTTCTCCGGATTCCTTTTCGTTGTGCGCTTTAACCGTTTCTATTACAGATTTTCTTCGACCTATGCTTGGAATATACGTAAACATAATTACAAGTACCATTCCAACGATAGCGAGAAGCACGGGAAAAAGAACTGGAATATACGAGTGTGTATAGTCGCTGATAAAAATGCGAGCAACCATACCGGTAAATAACTGCGAAGGGAACATTCCAAGAAAACTACCTAATATGATTGGAATACCGTATAAAATAAGAGTTTCAGTAAAGGAAATTAATTGTCTTTGACCACTTGTAGCACCGATACTTGTAAGTGTAGCGAAGAAGTGTTTGTTTTCTTCTATGCGTAACCTTGCATATATAAACAAGGAAACGAAAGATAAAATTATAATGGCAATTGCTATAAAACAAATTCCTGATACAATTTCCTTAAAGAACGAGCTAAAAGCTTCTATCGTTAATATGTTTTCTCCTCCCACGGCATCGATGCCGAAAGTCGGATTCGATGTTCTGAATGATTCAAGAGAGATAACGAAGCATACGAAGAAAGATATAGCAAACATAGACACGAAGACGGCGAAAGATTGAAACAAACTTTTTCTAAAGTCTTTTTTTATCTTGCCAAGAGTGATATGCAACAGTGTTTTCATATTATCTTACCTCATCACGGATAACTTGTCCGTTTTTGAGTGATATAAGGCGCCTCGCTCTGTCCGCTACCACTTTACTGTGAGTGACGATAATTACGGTAATCTTCCTTCCTTCATTAAGTTTGCAAAGAAGTTCAAGGATATCTTCGCTGTTTTTCTCGTCAAGGTTTCCCGTAGGCTCGTCTGCGAGGATAAGCGAAGGCTTTTGAAAAAGCGCGCGTGCTATTGCAACTCTTTGTTGCTGACCTCCGGATAAAGCACTCGGAAAGTCGCGCTCTCTTCCAAAGAGTCCAACAGTTTTTAAGATTTCCTCAAGTTCACCCTCGTCCACCTTGCAACCGTCAAGCTCGACTGGAAGAGTGATATTATCTCTTATATTTAGTTCGGGAATAAGATTATAAAATTGATATATAACACCAATCTTGCTGCGTCGCATTTTGCAAAGCTCGTCAGAAGAAAGCTTCGTCAGATTTATTCCGTCAAAAATAATCTCGCCCTTGTCTGGCACATCCATTCCGCACAGTTGATTTAGGAGCGTCGTTTTGCCCGATCCGGATTCGCCTATAATGGCAACCAACTCTCCGTCACCAAAGGTAAGATTGACACCACCAAGTGCTGTGATTTCCGTGCCGAATGAATCATATTTTTTCGTAAGATCTCGAATTTTAATTCCCATTTGTATTCTCCAAACCGGTAAAATATGTTAAGTTCGTGCCATTTTACTTTTATCAATTATAATGCTTACAGGCATATATAGTTTGCCACATATAGACTGATTTGTCAATACAAATGAAGTTTCTTTATGAAATAGATTGCAGTCCGACAAGGTTTGTAACACTAACTTTTGGGGGGATAACCTGGATTTTGACGGCTATAACCTGGAATTTAGGCTTGAAAATAGGGCTAAAAGGTGATATAATAAAAACAATAAGGCGTGATGATTTATTTTTTTGAGTCGTCCTTTCAAGTAGGTAAAGTTGAAAAGAAAATAGACGCTTAGATTGTAAAGGCTTTAGGATATTCGACTTTATTTTTCATTAAATTCCCAGGGGAAGGAGAATTGCTGATATGAAACTATTTGTTATATCCGACCCGCACGGATTTTATAGCTTAACCCGAAAGGCTCTTGCTGACGCAGGCTTTTTCGACGAGGGCGAGGACGGAAAATTGGTTTTGCTCGGCGATCTTCTTGACCGCGGGGACGAGCCATGTGAAATGGTGGAGTTTATGCTTATGCTCAAAAGACAGGGCAGGTTAATCTATATTACGGGAAATCATGAGTGGTTGCTTGTCAAGATGCTCGGTGAGCTAAGTAAGGGTGAGCTTTCTCCACATCACCTGATAAACGGAACGTGGGATACGGCAAAACGATTGTCGGGTATGCCCGACGGAATGGCAGAGGGCTATCCTGACGAGGTAATTCGCGGTGTGAGAAAAAGCAGGTTTTATACCGAGCTTTTGCCCTTTGGTATAAATTATTATGAAACCAAGAACTATATCTTCACCCACGGCTATATCCCCTGTGACAAGGAGGGGGCAGGGCCTATGGTTAAGTACTCTTATCGCAATGGCTGGCGAGAGGCAGACGGTGACGAGTGGTACAGGGCGAGTTGGCTAAATGGTATGGAGATGTGTTGCTATTACGGTGTGCGCGAGGTGGGCAAAACGATAGTTGTCGGTCATGTGCGCACCTCTTACGGTCACAGTCGGGTTTCGGGTATATGCTCGGAGCGAGGCGAAGACGCAATATACACTCCTTTTTATGACGAGGGGATAATCGCCATTGACGGTTGCACAAAGCGTTCGGGAATTGTTAACTGTATAGTTATCGAGGATGAACCTATCTAAAATTTAACACGGGTAGCGTGTTATTTATAAAAAGTAAACAATTATTTACAGGAGAATGGCGTGAAAGAAGCAGAATCCAGGACTCGGGCTCAGTATGACAAAATGCTGAAAACCCCCATACCGAGCCTAATAATTTCTTTGGGCATACCTACAACTATAAGTATGCTTATTACAAACATATATAATATGGCCGACTCCTATTTTGTCAGCCAAATTGCGCTTTCCGCAGGCGGAGCGACGAGTGTTGTCTTTGGGCTTATGGCTATATTGCAGGCTTTTGGCTTTATGTTTGGTCACGGCGCAGGCAGTAAGATAAGCCGTCTGCTCGGCTCTCGTGAGGGTGACAGAGCGAGTGTGTATGCAACTATGGGCTTTACAAGTTCTTTGGTTGTTGGGTTTGTTATTATGATATTTGGACTTATATTTATCGAGCCATTTATGCGTCTGCTTGGTAGCACCGACACCATTTTGCCATATGCAATAGATTATGCAAAGTACATACTTATTGCCGCCCCTGCGATGACGGGAAGTTGCGTTCTAAATAACATTTTGCGTTACGAGGGTAAGGCAAAGTTCGCTATGATTGGACTTACTACGGGTGGCATACTCAATATGGGAATGGACCCTATATTTATTTTCGGTTTTAATATGGGCATTTCCGGCGCAGGGCTTGCTACCGCTTTATCGCAGTACATTTCCTTCCTTATCCTTGGCTCTGTGTTTCTTCTTGGCAAGACCGAGAGTAAAATTAAGCCAAAGTTTTTGAGTGCCGATTTTAAGGTGATGGGGGACATCGTAGTTACAGGACTGCCGAGCCTTGCACGTCAAGGACTAAATAGTGTGTCAACAATGGTGCTCAACAGTGCGGCAAAGCCCTTTGGAGATGCGGCAATTGCGGCTATGGGCTACGTGGGAAGAACCTCGTCGCTTATCTTCTCGGTAGGTCTTGGTATTGGTCAGGGCTTCCAGCCGGTTTCCGGATTTAACTATGGCGCTAAAAAATACTCAAGAGTCAAGGAAGGTTCGTTGTTTACTCTTGGATTTGGCACTGCTTTTATCGGAATTATTGCGGTTGTCTGCTTCATATTTGCCCCTAATATTATTTCCTTGTTCCGTACCGAGGACTTGGTTATAGAGATAGGCAGCGAGGCTCTGCGGATTATGTGTGTTTGTATTCTTTTCCTGCCTGTGTCGGTGGTGGCGACGATGTTGTTCCAGAGCATCGGCAAAAGTGCCTCCGCCCTGATTATTTCCTGCTTGCAAAGCGGTCTTTTGTTTATTCCACTGTGCCTGATTTTGCCGGGCTTCTTCGGTGTTCGAGGAATAGAAATATCTCAGCCTATTGCCTATTTTCTCTCATCATTGGTGTCTGTGCCTATGCTAATATCCTTCTTAAAGAAACTTCCAAAAGATGAGGACGTGACGAGCGAGAGTGAGCCGCAAAGTGCGACGAACGAAGCATAAATAATTGCACCCCGAAAGTGACAAACTTTCGGGGTGTTTTCTTCGTGTTTTACAAAAAATTATTCAAGTAGGAAGTCAAAGACTAACATCAGGCAAAAGCCGACGAGCAGGGAATAGGTCGCTCCCCGTTCGCTGCCGTGGGCGTGGGTTTCGGGAATCATCTCGTCGCTGATGACATAGAGCATCGTACCGCCTGCAAAGGCGAGGGCAAAGGGAAGTATTGCGGAGGATAGGCTAACGGCAAAGTAGCCGATAAGCGTGCCGACCACCTCGACAAGTCCCGTGAGCATAGCGAGGATAAAGGTCTTGCCCGGCTTTACGCCTGCGGCGAGCATTGGGCCGATAATAACCATACCCTCGGGTATATTTTGCAGAGCAATTCCTCCGGCTATCAGGAGGGCTTGGGTGGTGTCACCAGAGCCAAAGCCCACGCCTGCGGCAATTCCTTCGGGAAGATTATGTATCGCAATCGCCATAACGAAGAGCATTACCTTGCCGAGGTTTTTGTTGTTGTGGTCTTCTATATCCTTGCCTGCCATTTTGTGCAAGTGAGGGACTAATTTGTCGATAAGATTAAGACATATAGCGCCTGTAAAAATGCCGAGAATGGTTATCCAAATACCATTTTCTCCCCCGTATTCTATCGATGGCAAAATAAGACCGACGAATGCCGCCGAGAGCATAACGCCCGCAGCAAAGGATAGCACGATGTCAGAGAACTTGTGAGATATTCCACGGAATAAAAATCCGATAAGGCTACCTATTACAGTCGCACCGCCAACACCAAGGGCGGTTAAAAACACCATTTCCATATCATTTCTCCTGTCATATTTCGGGGACTTTTAGCCAATAAACTTGACACGCCCCCACCTGTTTTTCTCTTTTATTCTATCTTATCACAATTTGATATGTTTTTCAATATGTTGGGGCGATTTATTTTAGTGTAGATTAACTGTATATCACTTGACATTTACCTGTGCATAATATTTAATTAAGTAAACGATTATTACATTGGAGGAAAATAATAATGAGTGATTTGGTTTGCCCAATATGTGGCGAGGAAACACGAGTTTATATGGGAAATGCACGTCGCGACCGTCTTTGTGGAAAGCACGCAGACATGCTCAAAGCGGGAGATATATTCTTGGATGATAAAGGTGTTTACAGGAATAAAAAGACCTCTGAGCCGTTGCTGTTGCCAAAAAAAATCAAGCCCGTAGCATCTACCGAGCCTACCCAAAATAAAACTTGCATAATTTGTGGACAACCATCGGGGGATAAGCCTCAGTGTAAAACTTGTTTCTTTGAATCTCGCGGATTTATGGAAACCTTGGATAAAAATAATGAGGTTCGCAAAATCAGAGACCATTACTACAACCTGAAAGAGCGTATTTTTATAATCAAAACTCTTGAGGAAGCAAAAAAGCAGTGCAACAGACTTATTGCTATTGCTATGTTGGCTCGCGAGTTGCACTCCGACGGCTCTCTTATGGATAGAGTTTACAGGGATGTTGAATCGCTTTTGAAGGGCAAACTTGTGCCCGAGACTAACAGTGCATTTGAAGAAGAGCGCAAGGAAAATGACGAAACAAAGAGTAAAGTGAACACTGCGCAAGATGGGCACGTTGTTGATTCGGATATGGAAGTTAGAATAGACGACATTCTTTACAACGCTTGCATTTTGCACTGCTATGGTAAGAGCATAGATGAAATTGCCGAAAAAAGGAAAAAGTGCGACTGGTTTATTCCGATAAGAAATGGTCAGGGAATTTACATAGAGTATTGGGGTATGAGAACCCAGAAGTATTTGGAAGAAAGAGCAGAAAAAGAAGCCCTTTACAAGAAATACAATGTTCCCTACATAGGCATTGAGGCGGATGATCCCAAAAAGGACACCTCAACGTTTAGGTCAAACCTAATTCGGGATCTTACAAAGTTGGCATTTGAATACTATGGCTTTATGCCCAAGTGGCAATAATAAATTAAAATTGGGAGTTCTGCACTTGCGGAACTCCCAATTTTTTAAAACATTTTCAATGAATATATAAAAGTTAAAAATTAAACAAGTTATACTGTGGCTCAAAGTTTAGAATACCCGTGGGAGTTGACGAGGGCGTCGATTTTCTCGCCGGCGCGGCACATGGGGCATTCGTGGGAGGCAAAGGAGCCGTAGCCTATAAGGTCGTTGGGGTTGAAGACCGACTCGACCTTGTTGCCCATAAAGTTGTTTATGGTGGCGAAGATGGATGCTATTCCTGCCACGTTGCCACCGTAGTATTTTATTGCCTCGATTGCCGCCCTTGCGGTGTAGCCGGTGTTCACCGAAGCCGAGAGGATAAGTACATTTTTGCCACGGATCATGGGTGCAACGTTCTCACGGAAGATAAGCATACTGCCACTTGTGTGATGCTCGGGGGTGACGATGTATATCGTCTGATGCGAGTTGAGATTCATATAGTTGCCACGTGTAAGTTCCTCGGCAAGGCAAGTACCGATAACCTCCATACCGTCAAGACAGAGTATAGTATCGACTATGGTGTTGTTATAGTAGGCGACAAGTTCCTGTGCCACCGCCTGCGCTTCGGTAAGTCGGGTCTTTTGCGCGGTTACGTCGATGTAGTAATTGATATGGCTGTGACTGGTGGCAAAGTGCCCCTTTATAACACGGAGGAATAGATTTTTCTTTTTAGTTCTGATTTTATATGCTTCACCTGTTGGCATTTGGTTTTCCTCTTTTCCTAATTTTGTATATATTTTACACCAATTTCTTACATATGTCAAGTTTTTTGAGGTATCAGTTTCCTATTATTCCAATAATTACGAGGGGAAAGACTAATATCTGTGTGAAAAGACGGCTGCTGAAAAACAAAGGTCGCCCACCAAAGCGAGCGACCCTGTTATGTAGTTTATTGAAGGAAGAACTTTCCGTAAAGAATAACCCAGATAAGGTCAAGCCAACCAAGAATAAAACCACCACCGACGGTAGCGATGATAGCCATTACAAGGCTGATGATATTTCCGGTCTTGAGGAATGTTGTCCATCTGCAAACAATCTCAGTAATCCAGTTTACAAAAGGAATGAGAAGAAGAAGAATCTGTACAAGACGGCTCTGCTTATTAAACCAAGTCATCGATATAACCTCCTTATTAAGATTGTATTATAATTCTATCATAAACAATAGGATTTGTACACTGTTTTTTGCTCTGTTAATAATTTGTTTACAATTGTTCGCTGTTATGCACATGTTTTTGTGGTGAATATATAGAAAAATAAAAAATTCGCTTGTTTGGGTGGATAGACGGGAAGGGGAAGGGAAAAGCACGGCCACTATTATAGGACTGTGCTTTTTTGTTTTTTAATCTATGCCATAATATCCGTGCTTTTCTGCATTACCCAACAGGTAGAGGAATGCAAATGCAGGTATTCTCAATAATTCTTTACCATTCGGCGCGTTGTGCACACCGAAATCATTGGCTGTTTTTGTTATGATAATAGCAGCGGATGCTTCCTCACAAAGCTCAACAATTGCATCATCGTTGGCAATAGGAGCGCCCTCGCGATATTTCACCTCAATTAAAATATTTTTAATGTTGGGATAATCCACTACCACATCAATTTCCTTGTTTTTCTTGCCACCACGGAAATAGCCAACAGAGGTAGCGAATTTGTAATAAAATGCGGTAACATGCTTATATACTGCGGTTTCAACGACCTTGCCCATACCAACCGGGTCTGTTATGATTGTTTCATCCATCAACACTGCATTTCTAATAGCTGCATCGGCAATATATATTTTTGGTCTTGCCTTCAATATTTTTTTTCCGGCCATATTTACAGGCCAACTTTGATAAATCAGATTCGCACTCTCCAAGTATTGAATATAATTCTCCACGGTGGCGCGTGATACTCCGTTTAATTCTTTTGTAATTGCATCAATAGAGATTATTTCGGATGATGAATTGCACAAATACAAGAAGATACGTTCAAGCTCGGTGGCATTTCGAATGTTGTAAAGTGACGGTAAATCGCGCTTTAAGACCTTATCAACAACATCTTCTCTCATAATTTGCTGAGCCATCAAATCGTTATCAGCGAGTGCAAGTTCGGGGAATCCACCTACCTGCAAATATCTCATAAAATGATTTTGAACCTTTGACAGCTGTATCATAATCTGAGTGCGCTCAATCCGGGTTTTGCGCAACAGATCGGTAACCTTGAGATCTTCGGGAATATCGGGCCTATCAAGATCGAGTAGCTCGCAGTATTCATAGAAGGACAATGTAGGCACTTGAATAACAGACCAACGACCAGCTCCACTTTCACGACTCCCCTTCATCAGGGCAGGACTTGCCGATCCCGTTGCGACAACTTTTGTGTCGGGCTGATTATCATATATGATTTTAAGCCAGCGATCCCAGTCAGAAGCATACTGTATCTCATCAAAGAAATAGTATACATCTTGGTCGGCATATATATTCTCGTGATAACATTCCAAAACTTCTTGAAATTGACTCAATTTAAGCATAGGATGATCCATGGAAATAAAAACAATCTTCTGCGCAGATACGCCTGCCTTTAATAACGCATCAATCATCTGATATTGAATCGTAGTTTTACCGACTCTTCGAGTTCCCGTCAGTACAACGGTGCGACGAATACCGGTTTCGTGTAAACGCTTCATTGCTTCGTGAAAAGCAAATCTTTTGTAAGTTTTTGTCATCTTGGGATTTACAACGCCGGTTTTCCACCATGGATTATAAGCTGTTAAAACCTTTAAGATGCCGTCTTTTGAAGTAATAGCCATATTCAATCCCCCCTTTTGTAAGAATTATAGCACAAAAATCAATCTTTGTCAAGAATAATTATAAGTATAGTTGCAATTATTTGCAGAAATAATTGATTTTTTGGGTCGCATTGTGAAATTGTTCTTTCTGTTTTTATTCGTCTTTTTGTTTTCTGTGCCAGATATATGCTTCTACTATTGACAAACCGAGGGGTTTTAATTTATAATTGCTTTGGATAGTTATTTCTTGAATTATTTGGAGAAAGATATGAAGAAGTTTTTATCGCTGTTATTGATACTTGCCTTGATGTTTATTGTGGGTTGCAACAATGTAGTGCCCGACACCCCACCCGAGGATAATCCACCCGAGGACACCCCTCCCGTGTCTGGGCCGACGGCTTTTGCCTATACGATGGACGACCTTGCAAGTGTAAAAATCAATTACATAGAGAATAATATCACACTTGATTTAAGCGCAAACACGGAACTTAAACAATTCCTCTGTAACCTCAGATATGACGCGGCCGAGCAGGTCAGCGACGACACGCCTGTCACAAAATACATCCTCACCTTTGGTGGCAATACCTTGACGGTGCTCGAGGGTGGTATTGCACGCTATAATGGTGATGAAGCGGTGGCTGTAATGGACGAGGATTTCTCTTACCTTGACGGTCTTGTCGCGGGCGAGGTAGAGAACTTTAAGGAGTATTCGGCAGACCTTGAAATTAAGGCGTATAACCACCAGAATTTTTCCTGCGAGGTGGCGGATAAAGAAGCCTTCCTTGAAAACCTTAACAAGGTTAAATTCGTCAAGCTCTCAAATAAGGAGCATTACGCTCTCGAGAGAGAAAATTACAAAATAAATATTGGCGAGGACACCATAAAAATTCACGGTAGCCTTGTAGTTTTGGGAGAAGAACTTTTTGCTGTATGCGAGGGGGATTTTAACTTCCTTGCCAAGCTCACTTACAAGTCAGATTCCTCGGGCTTTTTGCCTTGGATTTAAGCATTTTGTGCGACTCCACAATAAAAATTATTGTGGAGTCGTTTT
The DNA here is from genome assembly GCA_045605175.1 of Eubacteriales bacterium. Taxonomy (GTDB): domain Bacteria; phylum Bacillota; class Clostridia; order Oscillospirales; family CAG-272; genus UBA1740. Next base: position 10,502 of record JAZUPL010000037.1, read on the forward strand.
TTTGTTACTATTTGCGACAAAATAATCAATGATTTTTGTTGACCTTGATTGACAAAGGTGATATAATTTTTATAATGAGAAGTATTGTTAAAAGCAAAAATAAATAAAATACTCAATCAAAAGAAAGGATTTCTCAAAATGAAAACAAGCATGAAAAAGGCATTGTCCCTCGTACTTGTGGTCTGCACGCTTTTTGCCTGCGTGATTATCCCCGGTCAGGTAATCACAGCGTCTGCGGCTGAGCCAACTGCGACAATCAGTTTCACAAACACGGCTCAGCGTACTTCGTTTAGTACAACTCAGCAGGTGTGGGAACAGAATGGAATCAAAGTGACCAACAACAAGTCAAAGAGTACATCAAACATAGCGGATTATGCTAACCCGGCAAGATTCTACAAGAATTCCGAAATCATCATCGAATACCCCCAAATGACAAAAATCGAGATAACTTGTAACACATCAAGCTATGCAACCACCACCATGAATAGCATATCAGGTTCGGCTGTATCTGGTAGTACAGTTACTATCACTTTTGATAGCCCTGTAGATTCATTTACTTTCACCGCCAGTGCTCAAATTCATTTTAATTCTATTACAGTTACTTACAATGTTGATGAAACGCTTGACATTATTCGTGAAAAACTTAATGATGTTGATGCCTATATGAGCCTTGGATACAAGTACAGTGCGATAACAACCACCGAAACCGTTACAACCGTTACTGATACACTTAACAGAGGCGTTACCGGTATAACCAGCGGCTCATATAAGGCTTGGTCCTTCAAACCTCACGATAATGGTGCTACATATATGGGACAGAGTGCAGGCAGTTATAACTCTATTCAGTTAAGAACTGACAATAGCAACTCCGGTATTGTTACAACTGCCAGAGGTGGCAAGGTTGCTAAGATTACCGTTGTATGGAATTCTAAAACTACTGCGGGCAGAACGCTTGATATTTACGGTAAGAATACCCAATATTCCGCGACAACCGACCTCTACGGTTCAGACTCAGACGCAGGAACAAAAATTGGTTCCATAGTATGTGGCACAAGTACCGAGCTTGTTATCGAAGGCGATTATAAGTACATCGGTCTTAGATCCAAAAGTGGCGCTATGTATATTGACTCGATAGAAATTGTGTGGGACACCGGGGGAACCGAGGTTACCACCACTTACAGCGATAGCGCATTCGCTATCAGATGTGCCGTAGATTCTAAGCTTGCCGATATCGCTATTGTTACCGCTTACGGTATCAAGGTTAGCGCAGGCGACAAAGAAGTTTGCTACACCGCTGACGCTTCTTCTTGGACTGTTGACGGCGGTCTTATCTACATTGTACTCAATCTTGGCGACATCATAAATGATAAGGCTAAACTTAGCACAAGGTTTACTATTGCGGCATTTGTTGAGTATAACGGCAATAAAGTTGTTTCTACCAATGTAAAGGCTCACTCTGTTGCAAGTATGATTGATGAATACAATACTAACCAGCAAATTGCCGAGGTAGAGCACCTTTACAACTATCTTGTTGAAAACAAGTTGATTGATGAAAACGCTTGATTTAAGGAGGTAATAACGATGAAAAAGATTTATATTGAAGTTGAATTGGAAGATATCTCCCTTACTACCGAGGATGTAATCGCTATAAGCGACTACAACTACGACCCTGACGGCAACCTCAACAACAACAAGAAGAAAGACGACTGGGAGTGGTAATTAAGCCGCTTCCTGCGGATTAACCCGTAAAAAAGACATAAAAAAGACCTCTTGTGGTAGAAGAAATATCTACTGCAGGAGGTTTTTTGTGTTATTGTGACTCTTTCGCATGCAAACACATATACCGAAAGAGAATGGAAGTGCAAGAAAAGTTTTTGAAAATTATTTGTTTATTTTGCTTTTTGCCGTATTTATCGAGGTGATTAGTAATTTTTTAACCTAAATACATTTATCTAAAGTATCTCTATTTTCGTAGTATCCGCTTTCTATCAAAAGTTCAAGCCAATACTCGCTTTCCGAACATTCTTTGAGGGCTATTTGCAGTTTGGCAATAAAGTCAGCCCTGCCGTGAGCATAAAAAGTTTCTCTGATATTCGCGCCTATACTCGTTCCCGAGCGCAAAAACTGATTTATCAAAGCGTTCTCGCACTTTGCTACTCTAAGTTCCTTGCACGCCTGTATCACTTCAAGAGCAAACGCTTTAGATTTCACTATCAAAGGACTGTCAGTCATAACCTTACCACCTTTCACCTTGATAATTCAATTATACCATAAAACCTATTGCTTTCCAACTTTAAAATAAAAAATGCTTTTCGACCATCGGGAGAAAAGCTACATCAGTACCTATTCACTATTCACTATTACTTATTACTTGCCAAAAATCGACAAGAGGTTTTAGTGAAAAGTGAAGAGTGAAGAGTGAAAAAGTAAAAATCGACAAGCTTCTGTCAAAACTTGTCGATTTTTGAAAAAAGGCTACGAAAAAGATATTTTTTGCGTTCTTTAATAAGGTTTCGAACTCCTACAGATTTGCAACGGCTATACTAATCCACTTGGTGAAGATGAGAATTAAAAGCATCCACTTTATAGATATTGATTAATTGAAAAAAGCCAACTCACACGAGTTGGCTTTTTTCTTTACACAATGTAAGTAACTAAAAATTAAAACTTACAATTTGTCCACTATTTCTTTCATTTTCGCTCTGACGGATATGTGGAACTCACAACAAAAAGATTTAAACCAAATAAAATCCCTATCTGTATAAGGTTCTTTTATAAATCTTCTAATAAACCCCTTGATTTTTGACTTCAAATCGTATGAAAGTTCAGGGGCTTTTTCAAGAACGTTCTTAAAAATATCGATAGTCTGAGTGCTTGTATAATTACCCTTAAGATAAAGCAATATTAACGCTTCATAAAAAGTAAGGGGAATAATGTTTGAATCTGGAATTCTCATTAAAGCATAATGAGGACCATGATCTTTGGTGTCGTCTGTCACAACACTAATTGCACCGATGCTGCGAGCTAAAGCGATCGCATGAACCTCCCCCATATCTGAGAGGAAATACAGCTGTTGTTCCTCGTCGAGATACTGGTTATAAAGTTGTAAAATTCCCATGTTCTTTAGGTCGTTTTTTCTTACAACTTCGATTTTCCCAGCTCCTATATCTGACAACACCAGTGGCATCACATCTTGCCCGTGCCTTTTTAACTCTTGATTCAAAATGAATTCATCAATAAAAATCCCGTCAAGAAACAATTTAAAAAGAAGCTCTTGCGCATTGGCTCTGTACAAATGAATAATAACATTGGTGTCTAATGATGCTTTCATTAATCGTCCTCCAACAAAAAAGCATCAAGATCAAAATCGTTATCTTCTGCTCTCGGAGTTATAGCAAAATCCTCTATAGATACTTCGTCTAAATACTTAACCGCTTTTTCCATTGTTTCAGATGGGATGACACCGTTTTGATAATTTGACTTAACCCATTTCAAAAAATCTATCGGTACACGCTTTATCTGTTCTGGAAAACACAATTTGGGGGAAATTCCAATTGCACGGAGTAGATTGCTTACCTTAGTTTCGTTTTTCTGGTATTGTAAAAATTCATATTGATCATTAAGAATATAGCCTAGATTATTTAATCTGTTTAATGCAACATCAAAACTTACATTGAACGTTCCCATTATCGTTGCAATTTCAAGGGGGGTCCATAAATAACCTTCACTATACTGAAATTGATCATTAATATATTCATCAACCTTATCTTTAGGCATCAACAAACATACTGCAAAATGATTTGCTTCAAGCTCATTTTCATCCATATGGTTGGACGAAAGTTCATGAATTGTGCAATTGTTTGATTCTATATGATTCAGAACAACATGTCCTATTTCATGAGCAACGGTAAAAATTTCTCTGGACAAAGGATACGATGAATTGGAAAAAATAATAACATCCCCATCCTTAATCATTGCCGCACCGAGAACCGCTGTTTCACCTATTGGATATCTAATTAGATAATACTCGCTACTACAAACGTCAAAAATATTGGAAATGCCTTTTGAGTAAATTCCCGTTGTCCTTCGAAATTTATTTGCCAATTTTTCTATTTCTACTTTTCTGCTAGAATTCATTCCATATTCATCCTGTTATATAGAGATTTGTTAGCATAAAAGAATCCTATCATTTCTTCTATTTCGCCAAAGGTTTCAATAGTTGCTTTTCCTGTTCTAAAACTTGCAGAAACCGCACTTTCGCATACGTCTGTAATTTCTTTAGAAGATATTTTCAGAAAACTAGCAACACTAATAATGGTATCATAAGAAACATCAGATAATCCTTTTTCTATACGTGCAAACCGTTGACGAGACATGCCTAGCGCTTCAGCGATCTGTTCTTGCGTTACATTGTGTGCTTCGCGCAATTTCCGTATTTGCTCTCCTATTAATGTTTTCATGATTCATACTCCTTTCTGTTATAATTATATAACACTTTTTTTATTTTGTCAACCCAAATGTTACAAAAACGCAACAAAGACAATTCAATTATATGTTACAAGTATATTTACAAGTTTTATGTTATTGCAACCGTTATATCATATTTATAACATATTACATTATGAAACACTTGAGAATAAATATTTATCCAAATTTCAAATACATATCTATTTTAGCATATCTATAATAAAAAGTAAGTACAGTACCATTATAAAAATCTTTCGCAAGACCGCTTTAATTTTGTTTATTATGCTTAATCGTCACATAAGAAACTAAACCAAAAGGTTACCTTATAGCAATTTGGTGTGTTTACTTTTGCTTGTATATGTGATATAATCATTTTGAGCAAACGAAGAGAGGAGTCGTGAAGAAATGACCATCGGAGAGCGAATTTCTCATTTTAGAAAAAATCAAGGACTAACGCAAGTAAAGTTAGCGAAGCTTCTCGGTGTTACGGATAAAGCAGTGTCAAAATGGGAGAGAAATATATCCTTTCCCGATATAAGTCTTTTGCCCGATATTGCTGATGCTCTTTGCGTGACGGTAGATGAGCTTTTTCAAGGAAGGGCAGAAACCAGCGAGAAAGCAGACGAAAAATTTATCTCCCTCGAAAAATATTTAATGGGCGAATTCGGTTATGTTGTTCCTGATATTCACCCGCAAGACGAAGAAATAGTTCTTATAATAGATTCACCGGATACTGATGAGACAGAGCACGGTTATTCTCTTTCAGGACGTGCCGGAGCAGAGGTCAATAGTTATCTTTTTGACAGTCGCGAGCCTTTTACTCTCGAACAAATGAAATTGGGTAAGCTCGGCGTTACTTATATTTCCAATGTTCCGTTATGGAATATTTCGCCGCCAATTAACAAATTGGTTGATGAGCTTGAGTACACCAGGCTTAATAAATATCACATAAACCTTTTTCTTTTACAGAGCTGTATGAAAAAATTTTGTGACCTTGTTTTAAGTGATACAGTGAAGATTATTGCTCTCACACGTGAATTTAACCAAAAATATTTTGGTGCGTTCATATCGTATGCAAGACCTGCAGTTCTTTCGGTTCTTCATGACAAAATATCCTCGGGAAAGCTTAAAATTCTTTTTGTCGGACCGCCTCTTTTTTGGAACAAGGAGGATTATAAGAAGCCTAAAGGTCTTGCTGACTTGAAAGATTTTTTGTGTAAGGAATAGTAAAAAGGACACTCGTGAGGCGTGTCGCACAGCTAGGATACGGCTAGCGTGGTACATTTAAAGGTCGATTCACAGCTGGAAGGATTGCATTTGCAATCCTTAACGAGTTTTTGCGTTAGCAAATACTCATCCCACGCATGACGCATGCGAACCTTAGTAAAATATAATGCTTTTCGACCAAAGGGAGAAAAGCTACATCAGATACCTATTCACTATTCACTATTACTTATTACTTGCCAAAAATCGACAAGAGGTTTTAGTGAAAAGTGAAGAGTGAAGAGTGAAAAAGTAAAAATCGACAAGCTTCTGTCGAAACTTGTCGTTTTTTGTGATTGGTGACCGTTTTAGATGACATGGCTAAAACGTAGTGATTTCAAGGGGTTTCGGCGTTTTTTTCTGTTTTTTACCCCTTTTTTATGATTATTTTTCTATTTTTTCTTATTTTTTGAAAATCCCAAATGACCGAAATAGATGACATAACTTTTTTGCTCAAAACCATACTTTTTTATCTTAGTTGATAAGTGCCTTTTCTCTAATCAATTCATAATATTTTGATATAATATATAACATCAAAATTAAATTTGAGAGGAAAATAAAAAATGAAATCTCTGGAATATGATCCAATAATTATTCAAGAATGCTGTTATAGCTATGCAAATGGAATTCCTGCAAAACAAATATGCGAAGAGAAAGGCATTCCCCGCGGTACGCTATATTACTGGCTAAAAAAGTACAGCCACATTGATTCCAAGGAAGATATTGAATTGACTTCTCCCGATTGTTATTTTGCTCGTTTATTATAACATATTTTCCTCGCTTGTCAATAATGATTATTGATAATGTCGGGAAAATCGTACAGGATTTTTCGACAAAAAGCGGCAGGCTTTTCAGCCCACCGCTTTATCTTATCCTGCGGATATATCATCCATTATACTTTTCTCACCATTGAAATAAACAATGGCGGTCATTCCATAGTGAACGTTTCCGTAAATATCAATGACATACGGGATGTACTGATAATATCCCACGTCAACCTTTTTAATGGAAAATTCCACGTCCTCGCCCCATATCAGCGTTCCTTCCTCGTAGTAGAGTTGACCATCTTCGGGGACGGGATCT
>JAZUPL010000038.1:0-7282 GCA_045605175.1 Eubacteriales bacterium
AGGTTGAAAACCACCGGTTTTCTTCATTTTATGGTGTTTTTATTCTATCGCCGTTTCCTCGCTCGCCGTACTTTTGTACGGCTATTGCTCGTCAGCCGACGATTTCTGCTCTAAATCAAGCGAGCCCCAAAGGCGCTTCGCACTAAGAATTCAGATTTTTTGCCCCAAAAGTCCCAAAAAACTTTGGTTCATCCGAATTCTTAATGACTCAGCCCCTTTTTTCGTTACACGGGGTGGGGTTTTCTCTATTAAAACCCGGAATTTATTTGAAAGCAAACCTATCTCATCTCTTGGTTTGTATTGACATCTATATAATATTATGATACAATATATGCCGTAAGTATGTCGGCTTCGGCTATGCCGAGGCCGTTCTTTTTTAAGGAGAACTTATGAACAGAACGAAAGGCTCTTTTTGGAATATAGGCTGTTGCCTTGGTGGTATATTACTCTCACCTGTTTTTCTTATTATTCTATTAGTCCATATCTTATACACGCCTATTGATTTTATCATTTTTATGACATCCGAGTACCGACGTCAAACAGGGCAGAAATACGTTTGGCTTGTAACTACGTCAAAAATATTCCGCCTTTTTTCTATTATTCAGAAAAATAATCTCGATATAAAATACTACCCGATATCAGGTACTACGTCTGCGTGCGGTTATCTCGTCACAGGAAACGTCCTAATAGACTATGATAGTTTTACCTTTTTGGCAGAGGACGGGAATTGGTACGTAAACGTAGAAGACGCAGATCAAAAACTCGACACGGTAGAGGGCATTACCCTCTCGAACTTTGAAAAAGAACACGGATTTTGCCCCCGCAGGGTCGTCTATCTTATAGAGCAAGGTGACATCGGCGAGGAGGAACATCTAAACAAAGCACGCGAGGAGAAAAACTTCTTCATATATAATAAAAAGGAGGCAGGCTCTCTCGTTCATACACTTATAGCAATAATAGAGGCTGCAAAAGCAAGCGACACCGATGCTAATAAAGGAAACAGTGAAGAAACCTTTGATAGCACCGTCGAAAAAACCGAAGGATAACGCAAATAATAGTTTGCATTTACATGAAAAGAAGGGAGAGTGTATCAGATGAAAAGAATTGTTGCCGGAATTATGGCTCACGTTGACGCGGGTAAAACTACGCTCTCCGAGGCTATGCTCTATCTCTCGGGCACTACCGAAAAACTTGGCAGAGTGGACAAAAGAGATGCTTATCTTGACCACTATGCCCTTGAGCGAGAGCGAGGCATCACCATTTTCTCAAAACAGGCACTCATAAAACACCTTGACACCGAGATTACCCTGATTGATACTCCCGGACACGTAGACTTCTCCTGCGAAACCGAACGTACGCTGGCTATACAGGACTACGCAATTCTATTGATAAGCGCCACCGACGGTGTTACTGCTCACACAAGGACTCTATGGCAGTTGCTCTCTGCGAGAAAAATTCCCACCTTTATTTTTGTCAACAAAACCGACATATCTACAAGAATACAAAGGGAATTGGCAGACGAATTGCGCACTACCCTTTCTATGCGTTGCGTGGACTTTACCCTTGCAGGCTCACCCTCTTTCTTCGAAGAGGTTGCCTCCTTGGACGAGGGGCTGATGAACGAGTATTTTGAAAATGAAAGTCTTGCCGACGGGGGAATAATAGAAGCCATAAGGACAAGAAAGGTATTCCCCTGCTATTTCGGCTCTGCATTAAAACTTAAAGGTGTTGACACCCTGCTTAAAGGGCTCGACCGTTTTACTACCGAAACCGAGTTTTCCACCTCTCTTTTTGGCGCGAGAATTTATAAGATTTCAAGAGATAAAAACGGCAAGAGAATGACTCTTGCAAGAATCACCGGCGGCACTCTGTATCCCAAGGACACGATAGAAGTACGCACACACGACGGTGTGATCACCGAAAAGGTCGAAGAAATAAGGGTATATAACGGCGACAAATCACAACCCCTCAAAGAAGCGAAAGCAGGCACAGTGTGTGCTATTTTCGGCCCAAATGCCACCAAATCAGGCATGGGACTTGGCATCGAATGCGACGATATTACAACCCTTTCACCACCCCTTTCCTATCGCCTTATACTACCCGACGATGTCAACCCCTATGACGTATATATGCGGCTTTCTGCCCTCGCCGAGGAAGAGCCGTCGCTATCGCTTTTGTGGGAGAGTGAAAAAAGGCAAATCAAGGTCTGCCTTATGGGTGAGATACAACTTGAAGTCTTACGGCACCTATTGAAGGAGCGTCTCGACTTAGAGGTAGAATTTGACACGGGTGAGGTGTTATACCGTGAAACCATTGCCGAAACCGTCCGTGGTGCAGGTCACTTTGAGCCTTTATGCCATTATGCAGAGGTGCATTTACAAATCGAACCGTTGCCCGAGGGCAGTGGAGTTGTTGCCACGGCGGATTGTGACCGAGAGGTTTTAGCGCTAAACTGGCAAAGACTTGTTATGACTCACATCGAGGAAAAGGTTCATACAGGCGTTTTGATTGGCGCACCTCTGTCGGATGTGAAAATTACAGTAATAGGTGGGCGAGCACACCAAAAGCACACCGAGGGCGGTGACTTCCGCGAGGCAACCTACCGCGCTATCAGGCAGGGACTTCGCAAGGCTCGCTCGGTGATACTCGAACCGACCTTTGATTTCAGAATAGAGTTGCCTCTTCAAAATATGGGGCGAGTGCTCACTGACATTAGCAATATGTTCGGCGAGGTGAAAGAAAGCATAATAACCGAGGATAACGCAACCCTTACAGGCAACTGCCCGGTAGTTACAATGCGTGACTACCCACAAACTCTAAGAGCATACACCCACGGTTTTGGAAACATAACGCTTACCCCGGGGGCATATATTCCCGCCCACAATCAAGAACAACTTATCATAGAGCGAGGTTACAGTCCCGACCTCGATGACAAAAACCCCTGCGGCTCGGTCTTCTGTAAAGCGGGGGCAGGATATAGCGTACCCTGGGACGAGGCCGACGAAAAAATGCACGCCGCCCCCGAGGGAGAAGTCGAACAGGTCGAAGAGGGACAAATTCCCGAAAGAGCACGCTCTGTACGTTATAGCGGTACAGCAGAAGAAGACAAGGAACTTATGCGAATTTTCGAGGCAACCTACGGAAAGGTAAAGCCGAGAAAAGCCCCTGAGAAAAAGGAAAACTCTGCTCCCAAAAAAGAGAGCAGAAAAACAAATGCCAAGCCACGAGGAGAAGAGATTATTCTGCTCGACGGATATAATGTAATTCACTCGTCCGAGAGGCTTACAAGAATTGCGGCGGTGGACTTTGCATTAGCGAGAGATACTCTTATAAGAGCACTGTGCAATTACACCTCCTTTAAGAGATGCCGAGCGATAATCGTCTTTGACGCCTACCGAGTCAAAGATGGAAAAGGAAGTGTCGAAAGATGTGGGAACACCACAGTGGTCTATACCAAAGAAAGACAAACCGCAGACGCATACATCGAGCGAGCCACATACGATATGGCAAAGGACTCCTACGTAAGGGTTGTCACGGCAGATATGCAGGAGCAGTTTATCATTCTTGGCAACGGAGCCTATCGCACAAGCCCCGACGAGTTCTTTGACGAACTTGCAAATGCCGAAATAGAGATCAGCGAAATGTACCAAGCAAAATAATGATAAATGTAAATATTTATTGTCATTTGCTTAAAAACGTCGCATTCTGTGTCAGAAAAACAAACTACACCACACATCAAAATCAACCGTACAATCTGTTAAAAATCAACCGTACAATCTGTTAAAAATAGCGTTATCCGACCAGAATGCGGATAACGCTATTTCCTTTTGTTTAGTTCTTATTAACAGGTAAAAAAACAAACTTTTTCTGGCGCAATGATCCCTCTTATTAAAAGTTAGGGGCTAAAACTTTCGGAAAGGCCGACTACTCTTATATTTTAAGAGCAAAAGAAACTACACCGTTTTCTCGCCCTACCTCTTCCATATACTTACCCGTCATAGCAACCGAGGCTATGTTTTCTTCCATTATACTTGTGCGAAGTTCGGTAAGGCCTATTCTTTTACAAAGAGCGATTAGTGCCACAAGGCTCCTTGAGCCGATGCCCCTTTCTTGATGTTCGGGCAAAATTCTGATACCGATAGCAGCCCCACCACGATAATCGAAATCATAAATAACCGCTTCACCGACAAACCCGCCTTTGTTTCTAATTGCAAGGGTAATGGCGACGCCTGCCTTGTATTCACCGCGGGCTACTGCTAAATAATAATCGCTATCCCCATCAGGGTTGTCCTCGCTTACGTCATATCCCCACCATTTGTTAAGTTCTTTATTACTGCAAAGGGAGGCATAAGGCTCTTTATCATTCTCGGTTATCTCGTCAAGCGTGATATCCCCCTCGGTATATGTCGGGAAGTTATCAAGAGAAGAACACTCGCTGCACACCATAACGAAGAAACAATCCTCGTCATCCTCATAAACCCTTGCATCAAGTCTGGAAAAGAGCCTGGAAAGTTCGCCAATATATTCTCTTGGTACGTCGGTAAAAGTAAGAGGTACTAATTCCTTGCGTGCATACTCGGCTATGTCAAGGCAGGCAAGACTCGTATCTGCACTCTCGGTAAGTGCAACGGGAAAGACAAATAGGCAACTGTCATTATCAATAATTCTAAAGGAAGCCGCACCGTTTGTTAAAGCAATCGCCACCGACACCCCTTCCTCACAAAGAGAGGTAAAACTGTCTATAACTTCATATAAATATTCACGTTCTTCCTGTGTCAAATCAAGGGATGCGCTAAACGACTCTCTATCAATTTCTAAAATATTCTTGTAACTTAACAATTGTTTCTCCTTTGCAGTTCAAACTGCATTTTTACAATAAAAGAGTCTTCACTTCTCGCACTCTCAAAAGATACTCCAATAATTTCGGCAATCTTTTTACAAGTGCGCAGCCCTATGTGATTAGACTCTACCTCTCCCGTGTTCCTGCTAACCCTGTTGGCCATCGTCAACAATAGTTTACATTCGTTAACTTCGCACAAAACGGACACAGGTGCCGACTTATCGGCATATTTCAGTATGTTTGAAAACAGATTTTCAAATATTCTTTGTAGTTTTGGAGCATCGGTATAGATGCTGTATTCGCCCAGAGAATCTGCAATTTCATCGCTTGTAAAACTATCAATTTCATACCCTTGCTCTTTAAGCAAAAGAAAATGCTCACTAAGCATTTGGTCAAGAATCAAAGCAGGCTCATACTCTACCATCTGCGGTTCTGACGCATCGCTTCCAAAAATAAGGAAGTAATTAAACAAATCGTCACTCAACTTTTTAAGCCTTAATGCGGTTTTTTCCGTGGCATCTATATAACCCTGCATTTGAGGAGTATTTTCCTGCCCCTTCATTACGTCTATATACCCAAGCAGTACGGTGAGAGGTGTCCTGATATCGTGGGACATTGAGGTTATCAGTTCATTGTTTGCCTCGACCGCTTCCCTCTCTTTTTTTACCGTTCTTAACAAAGCCATTCTCATGTTTTCCACGTCATGAGCAAGTCTGCCTATCTCGTCATTTCCGTCCTTGCGAATATGGTGGTCCATTTCTCCGTCCGAGGCGGCTGTAACCTCGGTTGCAAGTGCCGAAATGCGGTTTGTGACCTTTTGGAAGTAGAGCATCAGGATAAGAACAAGCACGGCCGCCGCAACCACCAAGGCAGATATATTGAATATATCATAGTAAAAATACTCGGTGAAGTCCGCCATTGAAACAAGGACGTTTGCATCGCTCATAGTTATCAGGTGAGCGTCCTTCTCCTCGGCATATTTTATTAAGTCCTCGCGGGTAGGCAATTCGACGGTTATTCCCGTATCGGGGAATATAGTTGACGGAGGGTTGTCCTCGCCTGTGACATTATTATCCCCCCCTGTATCTTCACCTGTGCCCGGCGTTGTCGGTTGGTCATCCGGTTTATCAAGTTCGCCAGACTCAAACAAAAGACGGTCGTCCTTATGTACCATTATATACACATATCTGTTCGACCTCGCCCAATGCGAAATTTCTTCCACATCGACGCTTGACAGTTTGTTCCTGATTATATAGTCCTGGAGTTGTTTTGCATACTGTGTTTCTCTTGCCGCACGGTTTTCGTCGGTGGTATAATACTGTGAGATGTAAAATCCTGTTGCAAACTTAACACAAGCGTATGAAAGGACAGCAAAAAGCAAACTAACCACAAGCGCTGTAAGCAGAGTGATACGCAAGGAAGAGCCAAGCCACTTTTTAATATTTTCAAACAACTTAATCAACTTGATAGCCCTTTCCCCAAACCGTCCTTATAACTTTAGGGCTTGATGCATCGTCCTCAAGTTTTCTTCTAAGGTTTAGGATATGAACGGTTATATTATTACTCGAAGTTCCCAGAGCAATCTCACCCCAAACGGCCTCATATAGTTCGGTAGCACCGACTACCCTGCCCCTGTTTTTTACCAAGTATAACAGCATTTCGAGTTCCTTGTCACGAAGATCAACCCGAACACCATTCTTTGCCACATCTCTTGAATCAGGATTTACAAGCACCCCGCTGCAAAGGCGAACCCCCTCAACAAGCGACTTGTCCTTTGCCCCATAGGAATTATACCTTCTGGTCAAGGCGTCCACCTTTAAGAGAAGTTCCGAGGCAGAAAAGGGCTTGACCAAATAATCGTCGCCTCCCGATATATACGCCTTTTCCTTGTCTTGAGGGAGAGATTTTGCGGTCAGGAATAAAACGGGAACTGCCGAAAACTTTCGAATAGCGGCGGTAGCCTCCACCCCCGACATCCCCGGCATCATTATATCCATAATACAAAGGTCAATTCCTCTGTCGGAGCGAAGAATATCGACAGCCGTACATCCATCCTTTGCCTCAACCGTTTCATATCCCGCGTTAGTAAGCAAAATGGACAGCACCTGTCTTATTTCTATCTCGTCATCTGCTATAAGTACACGCATATTGCCTCCAAAATTATATTTCTTCTAGGGTTTATGATGAATTTTTCTTTGATATTTTATAGAAATCTGCATTTTACAACTATACAATACCGAAGAATATTGCAAAAACCCAAAAAGCAATTTTCTCTTGATTTCATTTAGAAAACCTCTTATTATATATTTTACCACATTCCTGTGGCTTTTGCAACGAGAGATATTATATTTAATTATTTTTTATTCCCCAAAAAATGCAATATAAAGGGGCTGAGTCATTAAGAATTCAGATGAACCAAGGGTTTTTGGGACTTTTGGGGCA
>JAZUPL010000039.1:0-38618 GCA_045605175.1 Eubacteriales bacterium
CGCAGCACCTCGGTTGTGTTTTTTACAATTTTGAAGAAAATTAAGGTTGAAAACCACCGGTTTTCTTCATTTTATGGTGTTTTTATTCTATCGCCGTTTCCTCGCTCGCCGTACTTTTGTACGGCTATCGCTCGTCAGCCGACGATTTCTGCTCTAAATCAAGAGAGCTCCTTTTTTGAAGTTTTAGGATTTAATCAATCGTTGTTCTTAGCCTCTGCTATTATCTTCTCGGTGATAGACTGAGGAACTTCATCATATCTAATGAAATCAAAGTCAAATCTACCCCTACCCTGAGTAGATGCACGAAGGGCTATAACATAGTCTGTCATCTCGGCAAAAGGAACTTCTGCAAGGACAATCTGTGTTCCATCATCGCAAGGCTCAATACCCATAACTCTACCTCTACGCTTGTTAAGGTCGCCCATAACGTCACCGACGTAGTTATCGGGAATATAAACCTTAAGTGCTCCAACAGGCTCAAGAATTACAGGTCCTGCCTTGGGCAAACCTTCTCTATATGCAATTGCAGCGGCAAGTTTGAAGGAAATTTCGTTAGAGTCAACGTCGTGATAAGAACCGTCAAAGAGGTTAGCCGCCAGGCCGACAACAGGATAGCCTGCAAGAACACCCTTTGCCATACAGTCGCGAAGTCCCTGCTCTACTGCGGGGAAGAAGTTTTTAGGAACTGCTCCGCCGAATACGCTCTCGGTAAAGGTAAGGCCGTCGCCCTCTCCAGGAGAGAACTTGATTTTAACGTGACCGTACTGACCAGAACCACCCGACTGTTTCTTGTGCTTACCTTCGACCTCGACAGTCTTCTTGATTGTTTCTCTGTAAGCAAGACGAGGCTTAGTAAGTTCTACGTTAGCGCCGAATCTGTTGCAAAGTTTAGATACAACGAGATCAAGGTGTATGTCACCAAGACCGGAAATGGTAAGTTGCTTTGTTTCTGAGTTGTTCTCATATCTAACGGTAAGGTCTTCCTCAAGAATACGAGCCATACCGGTAGAAATTCTATCCTCATCACCCTTTGCCTTAGGTGCAATTGCCATAGTGTAGTAAGGCCTTGGATAAACTATGGGAGCATACTTGATAGGCTGAGCCGAGGTGGTGAGAGTATCGTTGGTATTGGTGTTCTGAAGTTTTGCAGTTACACCGATATCACCACAAGCGAGTGTATCAACCTCAATCTGCTTTTTACCACGGAGGAAGAATATCTTGTTAAGTTTTTCCTGTGTGCCGGTGGTGGTGTTTTTAAGCACCATATCCTTTGTAAGTTCACCATTCATAACCTTGAAGAAGGACATCTTACCAACAAAAGGATCGGCAACTGTCTTGAATACGAATATAGATGTATCAGGGGAGTCAACGACAATAGGAGTTTCAACAATATCACCATTTTCGTTAACTATATGTTCAACCTTGCGGGCGATAGGTCTTGGGAAGGACTCTGCAATAGTGTCAAGGAAGGTCTTGATACCCCAGTTCTTTATTGCAGCACCGCAGAATACGGGAATGATGTCACCGGTAATAATACCGTTGTGGATAGCGTCAAGCGCTTCCTCGCGAGAGATAGGCTCTTCATTAAAGAACTTCTCCATAAGTTCGTCGCTGGTCTGTGCAATAGCTTCAAGGAGCATATTGTGATATTCCTGGCATACTTCCATGAAAGCTTCAGGAATAGCAGAACGAACATACTCACCAGTAGTTTTCTCGAAAGTATAGACACACATCTCAACAAGGTTGCCAAAACCAATTACTGTATCACCGTCGATAATAGGAATCTGAATAGGACATACGGTAAGACCATATTTTTCTCTAATAGCACCAAAGACCTTATAGAAACGAGCCTCAGGATCATCAAAGCGGTTAATAAAGAATGCCTTGGGTATGCCTGCATCGGTGGCAAGATTCCAGCCTATTTCTGTTCCAACCTCGATACCCGCCTTACCGTCAACGACTATGATAGCCGCATCGGCAACACGTACACACTGTCTAACCTCACCTTCAAAATCGAAGAAACCGGGAGTGTCGAGAATGTTAATCTTTGTACCATTCCAAAGCATAGGAGCCATAGCAGAACCAACGGAATAGCCTCTCTTTATCTCTTCGGGATCATAGTCACATACCGTATTACCATCGGTAACAGAACCAAGACGGTCGGTAACTCGGGAAATATATAGCATAGACTCTGCAAGAGAGGTCTTACCACCTCCACTGTGACCTAACAGTGCAACGTTGCGAATACTTTTAGTTGAAACCTTTTCCATAACTGAAAATTCTCCTTATATTTGTGCATTGTGTTTATTTATCATTTTTAATAAACATTACAAGTATAATTATACATTATTTAACAAATATTTGCAAGGTGATTTATCGAATAAAAAGCACTCTATGTGTAGAAAAAAGCGGTGTTTTTTTGTTAATTTGCAACAAAAATCACCGCTTTAATATTTTTTTATGTGTTATTTGTACTATTTTTAGGACTTATTGCTCCTTTTTGAGCATATGAACGAGCACCTCGTAAATATTGCTCACTCCTACAAGTTCAACCCCCTTCGGCACTTTTGAAACCGAGGTTAGATTTTTAATAGGCAATATGATTTTAGTAAACCCAAGACGAACCGCCTCTTTGATTCTATAATCTATATGCGAAACCGCACGAACTTCACCGGAAAGACCTATTTCACCAAAGGCTATAAGGTTATCGGGAATTACTCTGTCGGTTATTCCGCTTATCAATGCCATAGCAATAGAGAGATCTGCACTCGGCTCGTCAAGGTGTAAGCCTCCCGCAACATTTACATAAACGTCATTCTCGTAAAATTTCAGCCCCATTCGCTTTTCAAGCACGGCAATCAAAAGCCCCATTCTATTGTGGTCAAAGCCATCTGCTGTCCTTTTTCCCGTAGGATAAACAGTTTTCGAAACAAGCGACTGTATTTCTGTAATAATTGGTCTTGTTCCCTGCATAACGCATCCTGCACAAGATCCGCTTGTGTTTTTTGGGCGCTCGGCTATAACCACCTCTGATGGATTAGGAATTTCCTTTAATCCTTTGTCACCCATTTCAAATACGCCAATTTCATTTGTAGAGCCGAAACGGGTTTTTATTGCACGTATAATTCTATATGAATTAGTTCTTTCTCCCTCAAAATATAAAACCGCGTCCACCATATGCTCAAGAATTTTGGGTCCGGATATTCCACCCTCCTTGTTAACATGACCAACGAGGAATACTGCAGAGGAATTAGTCTTTGCGTAGGATATAAGAGCCAAGGAACTCTCTCTAACCTGCGTTATACTTCCGGGTGCTGAGGTGAATCTGCCACTTGACATTGTCTGCACCGAGTCTATAATAATTACATCAGGCTTTAATCTCTGGCACTCGTCAAGGACCGAATCAACGTCGGTTTCGGTAAGGAGATATAGTGAATCTGCATGGATTGATAGCCTATCTGCTCGCATTTTCAACTGCCCTTTGGATTCCTCGCCTGAAACATACAAAACCTTGCGTGAGGTGGCAAGTTCTGAACATATTTGAAGTAAAAGAGTAGATTTTCCTATACCCGGCTCTCCCGAAAGCAGAACCACCGAACTGTCAACAAGCCCTCCACCGAGAACTCTGTCAAGTTCTTCCATACCCGTCTTTGTTCTTATGTATTCCGGCACTTCTAAGTCATTAAACTTCTCTGCCCTATTTGATGTAGGACTTTTACGCTTACCCTGTTGATCTTGTACCTCTTCCTCATCAAAAGAGTTCCAAGACTCGCATTCGGGACATTTTCCAAGCCATTTTGGGTGCTTGTAGCCACACTCTCTGCAAACAAATATCAATTTAGGTGCTTTCAACTTCCTTGCTCCTTATTCCTATTTATTTCCTATATAATTTATAATACCACATACAATCGAAAAAGACAATTGGTTTTGATATTCTTTTTCTAAAAGTCTATTTAGTTCATCCTTATTAGACATAAATCCACATTCAATAATAACCGATGTAGACTTATTGTTTTCCAGAAGATAAAGTCCTTTGCCCTCTTTTGTAGTCCTGTTATTTTCGGGTTGCGACTGTTCTTTTATCGAAGTTCTGATTTTTTCGGCAAGAATACGGCTCTCACTATTTGATGAAGTATAATATATCTGTGCCCCACTGTAAGCAGAATCGCCAAAAGAGTTCATATGAATACTGATAAACAACGAGTCGGGATACTGCTCTGCCACTTTCACTCTGTTTTTAAGGTCGGATAGTTTTCTCATTCCCTTAATATTTTCCTCCGGTGAATAGAGCATTTTATCTTCTGTTCTGGTATAGACCACCGTGTAGCCCTCGCTTATAAGTTTCTCTCCCACAAGCAGAGCCATAGAAAGATTTAAGTCCTTTTCATAAACCTCGCCCTCGCCTATCGCCCCAGGATCCTCGCCACCGTGTCCGGCGTCAATAACAATTACCTTTCCAACATCGGTAGCCGCCGCCACAGAATCGGATAAATAAGTATCGTAAATGCCAAGACTAACAATTGCCATGACGAGTATAAGCGAGATTATCGTGAAAGGTCGCAAGAACTTCCTTCTGAACTTCTTAAAATTGACAAATACTATTTTCATAAAAACCCCCATATATCTTCAAAGAAAGTATATGGGGGAAATTTATTTATAATTACTTTTTTTGAGAAAGAAATCCGAACAACTTCTTTTCCTTGCTGCCAAGATAGTATGAAAAATGCACAACGGCAACAGATAGAAGCGGAATAACCATATAAAGAATGGATTGTATTAAATGATTAACATAATTGACCTCGTCGCCAACCACAGGCATAGGGTTAATTGTTTGAACAGTTCCAAGATACATAGAACCGTGAAGTCCTGTAATCAAGAAAATTATTGCAAAAACGTTTTTAATATCAATACCCACGCCACATACACAAAGAGAAGCGAAGATGGTAGAGATAAATCCTAATATGAAGTTAGGAACATTTGCGCAAAGACCGAGTATAAATCCTTTCATTGGCTTTGGCTCAAGTCTGCCACCGTCAATTTTCAATTTATCCTTTGCTCCCATTTCCCACATCATATTGTAAACTATGGCAAAATAAAAGATTATGGAGCCTATGGAGGCTATCAAACGCATTTGAATAAACAATTGCTCGTCCTCAATACCACCGATAGGAGTATAGAGAAATATTGAAAAAATCGTTATACCAATTTGAAATATGTAGAGTCTGACTATATCATAAAAATGATCTTTTATAAGTCGCATAATTTTCCCCTTCTATTACTCAATCATTTTAATTTTAACATAAAATAATAAAATTACAAGATAAAGAGCAAAATGTTTACTTCTCGTTCAAATTCGTTGTTATTTTACAATATAATTCTCAAAATTAATTGGCTACACTCTATTCTACCTATGAATTAGCAAAAAATTTTGATTTGTTTACAGTTTATACACTAAATTCCTGAAAAATTTTGTATAATAGAAGTAGAAAAACACGGAGGTTGCTATGTCGGTATTAACACTTAGAAGCGATGAATTCAAGACCTTTCCACCCATACTGCGTGAATATGCCGGTTATATGGCAAATATCAAGGGAAACTCTGAAAAGGCGGTATGCGAATATCTATTAGACCTGCGTACTTTTTTCCGTTTCCAGAAGATAAAAAAGCAGGATATTTCGCCCTCCCAGGAAGATTTTAGGAAAATTTCAATAATTGACCTCACCGAAGATGATATTCGTGAAGTGAACCCATCGTTTATAATCGATTATTTATTATATATTGGATTTGATAGAAATAATAGTGCAAACACAAGACTTAGAAAGTTAAGTGCTTTACGCTCATTTTTCGGCTGGTGCACAGGAAAAAAGCATATTATCGAAGTTGATCCTACCGCAAACATAGATTCACCTAAAAAGAAACAAACCCTTCCTAAATACATGACGGTGGAAGAGGCTGTTAAATTGCTTGAAACGGTAAAAAATGATAACGAATCTAAGACAAAAGTCCGTGATTATGCAATTATTACCCTATTTCTTAACACGGGCATGCGTCTTTCCGAATTAGTAGGGCTTAATGTGGAGAGTTTTGATAGCGAACTGAATTTTGTCAAGGTGCTTGGTAAGGGAAATAAGGAGAGAATTATCTACCTGAACAAAGCGGCACAAAACGCAGTAATAGATTATTTAAGGGTAAGACTCGATCCAAAATATATTTCCTCCTCTACACACGCATTCTTTATCAGCGGCAGAGAGCAAAGAATTTCAAATAAAACCGTGCAATACATTGTATATAAGTACCTCAAAATGGCAGGCTTCGGTTCAAGGGGGTTATCGGTGCATAAACTTCGACATACCGCCGCTACGCTTATGTATCAATCCGGAAAAGTAGATATCAGAGTTCTAAAAGATCTGCTTGGACACGAGCAACTGAACACGACGCAAATATACACTCACGTTGTTGACAGGAACCTTGAAGAAGCGGTGGAAAACAATCCTCTGGCAGACTTGATATGATTTTCTGCCCTCGAATAATGTTTATTTATTAAGAAATGGTGTAATTATGACTCTTGGAGAAAAGATAAAACATACAAGACTAAGCCTTGGTCTAACACAGACACAGGTAGGTGGTAATGTTGTAACAAAAAACATGGTTAGTCTTATTGAAAGCGACAAGGCTACCCCCTCCTTTGAAACGCTTATTCATATAGCGAACGTTCTAAAACTCCCATTAGGATACCTTCTTGGAGATGTAAATGAACTCTTCTTCTATAAAAAAATAGAACATATTGAACAGATATACACGCTATACCGTGAAAAAAGGTTTTCTGATTGTATTAGCCTTGTGAACTCCTTGATGGGTACAGACAACGAACTTGAATATATTATTGCAAACTGTTACTTTGAAATGGGTGTGTATTTTTACAAATGTGGCTCTTTTAATCAGGCGAAAAGCAATTTAACAGATGCAATTTTACACTCAAAAAACACAATTTTTGACACAGAACGAATAGAACTATCTTCTCCGTTATATCTTGCTGTTTGTACCAACTTCAACGCCCCTCTTCTTGAATTTGACCAAGATAGTTTTGAGCAAAGACTCGATAAATATATTGAATCCGATCTCTACCATTACATAACGCTCGACAGTCAGTACAAATTCAGGCATATCCCTTATGCTAAGCACATAGAAGCAAAACGGCTTATTCACGAAAGAAAATACAGAGATGCTTTAGATATTTTATTGCAAATCGAACAAACCCGCGGCGAATATGATTATGACGCTTATCTGATGTTCTCGGTTTATGCCGATATTGACAACTGTTATAAAAATTTATTTGACTTTGAAAACGCATACCGTTATTCAAGCAAACGTATTTCAATGATAGAAGGATTCAACTCTTAACGCAAAAGGAAGCGGGTAAATCTCGCTTCTTTTTTATATACTATACATTCTTTTTTTAAATATGTAGTAAAAGTATTGACTTAAATTGAATTTGGTGTTATATTATATTAGGTGAAAGTTGGCTTTTTTATCCTTTTCACCCATTTAAGTTGTTATTATTATTCGGAAGGAGAAATCTGATTTGAACAATTACACAGATCCTAAATTCTGTGCACTTCCCTCTGCACAGGCTCTCCACGCCACACTCGAAAATCAAAGCGGCTCTTTGGCAAGAGAACATATTCAAATGCTCTTTGATGCCGGTACTTTTATCGAGACAAGTGCTTTTACAACGCGTGGATTCTCTGACTTTTTGTCCACAGAGAAAAGCAATGAATTCGAGGGGGTTATAACCGGCTACGGTGCTATCGATGGCAAACTTGTTTTTGCTTTTGTCGAGGACTGTTCGAGAATGGGCGGTGCAATCGATGACAGACACGCAAAAAAGATTTGCGATCTTTACAACCTTGCAATCAACAATGGCGCTCCGGTTATTGGCGTATTTAACTCAAACGGTGCAGATATTTTCCAGGGTACTGCATCTCTTGCCGCTTACGGTAGAATTATCGCCGCCGTAAACAAGGCTTCGGGTGTTATTCCCCAGTACGCATTTGTAACAGGAAACTGCATCGGAACTTCTGCCGCTATTGCTGCAATGTTCGATTTTGTAGTTAAGACAAACGACGCCTCTCTCTACGTTACCTCACCCACCCTTACAGGCAACGAGAATGCACAGGATCCTATTATCACCTATACCGACTCGGTAGGTGCTTGTGCTGAGTATCTTAAAAGACTTGTTTCCTTCCTGCCCGATAATTCAAGCATAGGGGTTGAGTCACTTGACACATCCGATAACCTCAACCGACTTCTTGGTGACGTTGATTTTGGTGGTGATGCACTTTCTGCTATTGCTACCATTGCAGATAACGCGATGTTCTACGAGGTTGGCGGTGATAATGCTACCGTTGTATCCACTGCCTTTGCAAGCATTGGCGGTGTAAAGTGTGGTATTGTTGCCAACTCATTTAGCAAAAACGAGGGTAAACTTTGTTCCTCTTGTGCAAGAAAGATTTCTCGATTTGTAAACTTCTGTGACAGTTTCTCTATCCCTGTTGTTACTCTCGTTGATTCCTTAGGTCTTGCAATAGACAGCAAAAACGAGTCCTGTTTTGCTCCCGAACTTGCAAAACTTGCTTTCGCTTATGCTCAATCCACCTGCCCAAAAATTACCGTTATTATGGGACACGCTATCGGCGCTTCCTTTGTCCTTCTCGGTTCAAAGGCTCTCGGTGCAGATATAGTTTATGCAACCGAGAACTCCGAGATTGGCGCACTTAATGCAGAGAGTGGTGTTGCATTTGCTTGGGATAAGTACATAACCGAGGAGAAATCCCGTCAAGACCTCATAACCGAGTGGAAGCAGAATATCTCTTCCCCTGCGGCAGCCGCCTCCAGTGGTGAGATAGATGACATCATAAGCATAAACGAACTTAGAGCAAGAATATGCTCTGCCCTGCTTATGTTGTGCGGAAAATATGTCCTGCCCACTATTTCCCGTAAGGTTCAGCCTCTCTGATAAGGAGGAGATATAATGAACTTTTTACTTGAAATAACAAAGGAAGATTACGGCTCCTCTATTATTATGACACACGGTGTATTTGAAACCTTAATGTTCGGTCTTCAAATGCTCCTTATCGGTATGCTCACAATTTTTGCTGTACTTGTCATACTGTGGATAGCCCTTGTAATCTTCAAATTCTTCTTCCACGACCTTGCGAAGAAAGAACGCAGTGCCGTTATTACGGATTCCGTGGCAAAGGTTGTCGAATCAACCCCGACCGCCACTTCTTCTGACGAGGAACTTGTTGCGGTTATCGCTGCTGCTATTGCAATGGCAGAGAGCGAATCCGGTAATGGAATTAAATATCGAGTAGTCTCCTTCAAACGTAGATAACAGATAATCAGAAAGGATAAAAAAATGAAAAAATATAATATCACTGTAAATGGAAACACCTATGAGGTAATTGTAGAAGAGGTGGACGGTTCTGTTACCACTCCCGTTACTCCCACCCCCGTTGTTAACACTCCCCAGCCCCAGACAAAGCCCCAACCCAAGACCTCCGGTAATCAGGGCGGAACAAAGGTTACCGCTCCTATGCCCGGCACTATTCTTGCTGTAAAGGTAAGCGTTGGTCAGTCGGTAAAGAAGGGTGACGTTATCTGCGTGCTTGAGGCTATGAAGATGGAAAACGATATTCCTGCTCCTGCGGACGGTGTTATCGCTTCCATAGACGTTCAAAAGGGCGCTTCTGTTGCTGCAAACGACGTTCTTGCAACTCTTAACTAATTTATAATATCAAGAAAGAAAAGGTGCTAACATTATGTTAGAAGCAATCACTAATTTCCTCTCGACAACAGGTATTGCACAGTTGTTCGAGTATGAGAATTGGTGGCAGTACCTTGCGATGTACGCTATTGTCGGTGTGCTCTTCTATCTTGCTATTGTAAAGAAGTTTGAGCCGCTACTGCTTTTACCCATCGCTTTTGGTATGTTGCTCGCCAATCTGCCGGGTGCAAACCTTATACATTTGGATTTCTTCTTTGACGATTACTACATATTCATAGACGAGGCCGGTAAAATTTCGGGAACTCTGGCCCCCCAGGTACAGGCCTTCCTCGATTCTATAAACAGTAATTTAGGTAACGGTTTATACGAAATCGTTGAAAAAACAGAAACTGCAAATGGTATGATTCTCTTTGATTCTGCCACTATGAATTCTGCCGAGTTTATAAATCTCTTTAATATTCATCTTGGCGACGCTATGACACTTACTGAAACAGGCTTCCATATCAAGATGACGACTATGATAGGCGAAGTTATAAATAACGGCGGTCTTCTTGACATTCTCTACCTCGGTGTAAAACTCGGTATTTATCCCTCGCTCATATTTATGGGTGTTGGTGCTATGACCGATTTCACCCCGCTTATCGCAAACCCCAAGTCGCTTCTTATGGGTGCAGGTGCACAGTTTGGTGTATTTTGTGCATTCTTCTTTGCACTCTTCCTCGGCTTTACTCCTATGCAGGCGGGTGCGATTGGTATCATAGGTGGTGCGGACGGCCCTACGGCAATTCTTGTTACAAAGGAACTTGCTCCTGAATTGCTCGGCGCTATCGCTATTGCAGCATACTCCTACATGGCTCTTATTCCCATTATCCAACCTCCTTTCATGCGTCTTTTGACCACTAAGAAGGAAAGAGAGATAAAGATGAGCAACCTTCGTCCCGTATCTATGGTAGAAAAGGTTGTATTCCCTATTATAGTTACACTTTTAGTATGCTTCATCATTCCTGATGCTGCTCCGCTTGTCGGTTTCCTTATGCTTGGCAACCTGTTTAATGTTTCGGGTGTTGCTGACAGACTTTCAAAGACCGCACAAAACGAACTTATCAACATCGTGACTATTTGTCTTGGTGTTTCGGTTGGTGCAACTGCAAATGCGGAGAACTTCCTTAGCCTTCAGACGCTATACATCATAGGTCTTGGACTTGTTGCATTCTCGATTTCTACCTGTGGAGGTCTAATAACCGGTAAGATTATGTGCTTGTTAACCGGTGGAAAGATAAATCCACTTATCGGTGCTGCAGGAGTTTCTGCCGTTCCTATGGCGGCAAGAGTCGCTCAGGACGAAGGACGCAAAGCAGATCCTTCAAACTTCCTGCTTATGCACGCTATGGGCCCCAACGTTGCCGGAGTTATTGGCTCTGCGGTTGCGGCAGGCGTGTTCCTCAGTTTCTTCCGCTGATAAAATTAGAAAGGATTTAAGAAATGGCTAATCTTTTAATAACAGAAACAGTCCTCCGAGATGCCCATCAGTCGCTGGCTGCGACAAGAATGACCACCGACGAGATGATTCCTATTCTTGAGGCAATGGACGAGGTTGGTTACTACTCTCTTGAGGCTTGGGGCGGTGCTACATTCGATGCTTGTCTTCGTTTCCTTAATGAAGACCCCTGGCAAAGACTCAGAACCATTAAGGCTCACACCCCTAAAACTAAACTGCAAATGCTTTTCCGTGGACAGAATATTCTCGGTTATCGTCACTATGCAGATGATGTTGTAGAATATTTTGTAAAGAAATCTATCGAAAACGGTATTGAGATAATTCGTATCTTTGATGCACTCAACGACCCGAGAAACCTCGAAACCGCTATCAGAGCAACTATTCAGGAGGGCGGCCACGTTCAGGCGGCTATATCCTACACCACCTCCCCCTTCCACACCAACGAGGGATTTGCTACCTATGCAAAGCAACTGGAGGATATGGGTGCAAACTCAATTTGTATCAAGGATATGTCCGGTTTGCTTAAGCCCTATGAGGCATATCAACTTGTAAAATCTATTAAATCTACTGTAAAAATTCCTGTTCAACTTCACACCCACTATACCGCAGGTCTTGGCTCTATGACTCTGCTCAAGGCTATCGAGGCAGGTGTTGACGCGGTTGATACGGCTATATCCCCTCTTGCTATGGGTACATCGCACACTCCCACTGAGTCGCTGGTTGCAACTCTCCAAGATACACCTTACTCCACGGGTCTTGATCTTGCTAAACTCGACATCGTGGCAAAGCACTTCAACCAGATTCGCGAAAGATATCTTGCATCAGGTCTTATCGACCCCAAGGTGTTGAAGGTTGACGTTAACGCTCTTCGATATCAGGTTCCCGGCGGTATGCTTTCTAACCTTATTTCTCAACTTAAGATGGCGGGCAAGTCGGATAAACTTGAAGAGGTGCTTGAAGAGGTTGCAAATGTTCGCCGCGATGCCGGTTATCCTCCCCTTGTAACTCCCACCTCACAGATAGTTGGTACTCAGGCTGTAAACAACGTTCTTTTTGCCTCCGAGGGTAGATATGCGAGAGTTACAAAGGAATTCCGCGCACTTGTAAGAGGCGAGTATGGAAAATGCCCTGCTCCTATCACCGACGAATTTAAGCAGATCATTATAGGTGATGATCCTATTATTGACTATCGTCCTGCAGACAAGATTGCTCCCGAAATGGATTCCTTGCGTACAAGAGTTGAAAGATACAAGGAACAGGACGAGGACGTTCTTTCTCTTGCTTTGTTTGAGACGGTTGCTATCAAGTTCTTTGAGTGGAGAAAGCAACAGAAATACAATCACGATCCTAACGCAAATGCAGAAACCGGAGTTCATTCGGTATAATCGAACATAATTAAAACAAGAGAGAACTTTTCGGCTAATAACCGTTTTGTTCTCTCTTTTATATGTATTATTTAAAAGAGGACGAGGCGTAAGACGCTCGTCCTCTAACTATATTTCGTGGTTCAACTAAATTTATTCTTCAGGATTCTTTGGCTCTTGCGAGTCGGTGGTATCAGGTGTATCTACGTCTGTGGTATCATCCCAGGGAGCATTGTCAAAATCGCCAAAACCTTCAGGTGTTCCCTCGGTAAGGTTTGTTTCAAGAGCCTCCTTGGCAAGCAGTTCACGCTCGCGCTCAAGTTCGGACATAGAAGCAAGTCTTTCTTCCTCCGCCTTTTTCTGTGCCTCTGCAATACGGCGAGCCTCGTTTTCTTCCTCGCTCTTACGCTTTCTCTCCTCGGCTATTGCCTCGATAGCCTCAATAGTAGGATTATCCATACCCATACAAGCCTCGAACTGATCCTGCTCCATAAACTCGTTTTTAAGAAGGAACTGGGCAACGAAATGAAGTTTGTCAATATGAGTGGTAAGAATTTCTTTACATCTTGCGTAGGAATCTGCAATAATCTGCCTAATTTCGCTATCAATAAGGGCAGCAGTAGCCTCGGAATAGTTTTGACCAGAAGAGAAATCTCTGCCGAGAAATACCTCATCAGAGGAATGCTCCGAACCATAAAGAACAGTACCGAGAGCCTCGCTCATACCGTACTTAGTAACCATATTCTTGGCTACACGGGTAGCGTGCTGGATATCAGAGGATGCGCCTGTGGATATATCATCAAGAACAATTTCCTCAGCGACACGTCCACCAAGCGAAAGAACAATGCTATCAAGCATCTCGTTGCGAGAAGAGGTGAACTTATCCTCTGTGGGAACACTTACGGTAACGCCGCCAGCACCGCCTGCGGGAATGATAGTAATATGCTTTACAGGGTCTGTATGCTTACAGTAGTAGGAAGCAACAGCGTGACCTGCCTCGTGATATGCACAAAGTCTGTTTGCCTTTTCTGTTCTAACATGGCTCTTCTTCTGTGGACCGAGGATAATCTTCATATAAGAGTCCTCGATATCCTGCATACCGATAAGAGTCTTATTCTTCTTTGCTGCGAGAAGTGCCGCCTCGTTCATAAGGTTGGCAAGTTCTGCACCTGTAAAGCCTATTGTAGCCTGTGCTATTCTATGCAAGTCAACCGTTTCTTCAAGAGGTTTGTTGCGACAATGAACCTTGAGTATCTCTTCTCTACCCTTCATATCGGGGTAGTTGACAGTAATTCTTCTGTCAAAACGACCCGGACGAAGAAGAGCGGGGTCAAGTATATCAGGACGGTTTGTAGCCGCCATAACTATAACGCCCGAATTAGTGCCAAAACCGTCCATCTCTACAAGCAACTGGTTGAGGGTTTGCTCACGCTCATCGTGACCGCCACCAAGACCTGCGCCTCTGTGACGTCCTACGGCATCTATTTCATCTATAAATATAATACTTGCAGGGGTTTTTCTTGCATTATCAAAAAGATCACGAACACGGGACGCACCTACACCGACATACATCTCCACAAAATCCGAGCCTGAAATCGAGAAGAAAGGCACGCCTGCCTCACCAGCAACCGCCTTTGCAAGCAGGGTTTTACCCGTACCGGGAGGGCCTACGAGAAGAACACCACGAGGAATTCTTGCACCAAGTTTAATAAACTTCTCGGGATCTTTCAAAAACTCTACAATTTCTTCAAGTTCTGCTTTTTCTTCATCTGCACCCGCAACATCTGCAAACTTAACAGCATCCTTGTCGGGAGTATTTACCTTTGCGTGTGATTTTGCAAATCCAAGTTTGCCACCCGCACCGCCACTTGCGGTTTTCATAAATACAAACCACATTATCACTATCAGGACGCCGAGAATGATAAAGGGCATATAGGTCATATACCAGGGGGTTGGCGGAGGAGTCTTGCAATCGTAGGACTCAAGATCAAAGTTTTTGAGTTTATCACTCTTGACGTACTCCTCTATTGTGCGAATCTGCTCCTCGTACACTATTGTGTATTGAAACTCCTTTAAGTCAAACTCGCCGTTTTCTTTTGCCTTAAATCCGTCAAGTGTATATTCATCTCCAGGTTTGGCAATTTGCAAAACACCGACTGTAACTAACGAGTTTTCGTCTATCACAAGAGTACGCACCAAATCCTGCTCGAACAGGTCAATAAGTTTTCCGTGGGTGAACCTATCCTCATTTTGGTTTACATTAGAATAAAATGATAGCGCTGACAACGCAAGCAAAATAATAACTATCAGCAATATCAAACTCTTAAAATTAATTTTCATTAAGTAGCATCCAAGCCTTTCTATATTATCGACGCTATGTTAATTTGTCTGCCGTATATACTGCCGACTCGCCTTCATTTGCTTCACCAAAGCAGAATGTGACGTAAACAGAAGTTTCATCGGCCTTTATCCTGTCACAAAGCGATAGTCCTGGAACAAATAAAATCCCCTCACTGTCACATAAAACAGGAATAAAGTCACGCATAAACGGTGGAATATTTCTGTCATTAAAGACCTTTTTTAACCTATGTGTCATACCACCATAACGGTAGCAGTCGCCCTCTTTTCTAAACCTGAGGAACAACCCTTCATTTATTATAGCAGAAGGCAGTCTTACGTGTATAGATTTTTTGTAAACATTCAAAGAAAATTTACTTAACTTTTCACCTATAAATATTGTAAGAGCAAAACCGTCTATTATATTTTTGCCATATTCAAGTTTAATAATTCGAAAGTTTTGCTCCTTTTCCTTTTTGACGAAAGTGCAAACACCTCTTTCGCAAACAAAGTTGTATTCCCCGGGAATAGAAATGGCAAAATTATCAGAATTTACACCTTGGCAGAATAAAGAAATATGCTTTTCTTCGGGGATTTTTCCGGTTATACTCTCACAAATAATAGAAAATAAACGAGAGAGAATAGCACGATGTAGTCCACGAATGCGAGAAACTTCGAAGCAGGATATATCGGCAAGGTCGGAAATTATACGCCGACTTGACTCGTCGATATACTCAAAGGCACATCTCATGTTTTCGCTCATACGGAATACTGCCGAATCCGGGTTTGGGGTTATTTTCTCAAAAAGAGGACAAACGTTATTCCTGATATAATTCCTTGAATAATCATCGGTAAGGTTGCTCTCGTCTATAACAAAGGGGATATCAAACTCTCGAAGTAGGGCTACAATATCTTTTTTTGAAATAGCGAGAAGCGGTCTTATAATATTATCACGGACGGGAGGTATTCCACCCATACCAAGAACCCCGCTTCCTCGAAGCATATTTAGCAACACCGTTTCGGTGTTGTCTGTGCAATTATGCGCCAAAGCGATAGTATTAAATTCTTTTCTGCTCCGAATTATATCCTCAAAAACAGAATACCTTGTATTTCTTGCCGCCTCTTCAATACCGATATGTTCTTCATTTGCTCTCTTCGGCACATCGATTTTAGCAAGAAAGAATTCGATGCCAAGTTCTCTCGAAAACTCCTCGGCAAAAAGCGCATCTCTATCTGCCCCATCTGTCCTAATCATATGATGAATATGCGAGGCGCAGATGTTAAATCCTAGTTTTTCTCTAACTCTAAAATAATGCAAAAGCGATAGAAGAAACACCGAATCAGGTCCACCAGAGAAGCCGACAAGCACACCACGCAGAAGCATCTGTTTCATAGAATACCTCTCTATAAAGGCGAGCACAGAGTTATAAACCTCGCTCCCCTTCTTCGAGGTAAACATTTCATCAATTTTATTAGTTAGGTTGTACATCTTGGTCTAACGTTCTGAACTTTGTAAACTGACCTATCCAGCCCATTTTGATATTTCCTGTCGAGCCGTGACGGTTCTTTGCAACAATGACCTCTGCGATGTTTGCATAACTATCCACAGGAGCACCGCCATCCGCGCTTTGCTGATCGTTGCCACCGCTAAGTTCCTTATAGTATTCCTCTCGGTAAAGGAATAGAACTATATCTGCATGCTGCACAATAGAACGTGATTCACGAAGGTCGGAAAGTCCGGGGCGCTTGCTTGCACCGGTGCGTTGCTCTGTACCTCTGTTAAGCTGGGCACAGCAGATAATAGGCACACCGAGGTCCTTTGCCATAATTTTCAGATTTCTTGATATTTCGCCAACCTGTGTCGCTCTGTTGTCCGAATTTGACGTGCTTTTCATAAGACCTATATAGTCTATTACAACAAGGCCGAGGTTTTGAATTCGGCGAAGTTTAGACTTCATTTCGGTTGCAGTAATTTCCGACGTGTCATCAATATAGATATTGCATCCAGATAGGTTTTGCACTACCAAGGCTATGTTATTCCAGTCATCGCTTGATAATTGCCCTGTTCTTATCGTGTGAGAATCGACCAACGCCTCGCTTGAGAGAATACGCGAGCATAACTGTTCACCGGGCATCTCAAGCGAGAATATACAAACAGATTTACCCGTATTTTTAGCAACGTTTGTCGCAATATTCATAGCAAAAGATGTTTTTCCCATACCTGGACGAGCACCTACGATTATAAGATCTCCTCTGCCCATCTCGACAAGCACCCTGTCAAGTCCAGAAAAACCTGTCTTCGCCCCTTTGGTTTCGCCCTTGTTTGCCGAAAGAATCTCAAGGTCGGACCAAACGTTCTGCAAAATGTCACGGATATGTCTGAACTCCTTGGTTTCATTGCCGTTTGATATATCAAATATTCTCTGTTGAGCACTATCAAGCACTGTACGCACAGGAAGATCCTGAGCATAAGCCTCCTCGCTTATATCTTCACAAGCACCGATAAGGCGACGGAGTATAGATTTTTCCTTTACTATTCTTGCGTATTCTTTAATATTAGAAACCGCGGGAACAGACTGGGAGATAACTGCTATATACTGCACTATCTTTTCCTGCTCACGTCCCATTTTCTCGGAAAGAGAGGCTACAAGAGTCACAGGATCAATGGTTTTGCTCGTAGAATACATTTCGACAAGTGTCGCAAATATCTTCTTATGATCCTCGTGGTAAAAGTCCTCTGCAGTAAGCATACCACCCACATGATCGAAGGATGATGGCTTAATAATTATAGAGCCGAGCACCGCCTGCTCTGCCTGAATTGACATAGGCTCTTGTTTTAATTGTAATGATGAAGAATCCATATTCACCTGCTTTATTCGTGAACGTGCACGATAAATGTCGCTGTAATATCTGCTAAAATCTTGATTTCAACCGAGTATTTACCATAGGCCCTGATAGACTCTTTGAGTTGAATTTTACGCTTGTCAACGTTCTGACCTATTGCTTTTTTAAGTTCTTCTGCTATATCCTTTGCGGTAACAGAGCCGTAAAGACGGCCGTCTGCGCCGTGCCCCATAGAGATGCTAATCTCTACGTTCTTAATCTTCTCGGCAAGCGCCATAGCAGCCTTTCTGTCCTCGGCTATCTTAAACTGACGAGATTCCTCTCTTGTGCGAAGTTCACTGGTTGACTTTGCGTCGGCGGGAATAGCCTTCTTTTGAGGGAAAAGGAAGTTTCTTGCATAACCGTCGGACACCTCTACTATCTGGTCCTTTCTTCCCTGCCCTTTTACATCACAAAGCAAAATAACCTTCATAATATTCTCCTATTCATTAGTCATCTAAATAATCATCTATGGCAGATTTGAGCATCTGCATTACCTCACGGATGGACGACGCCTTTACCTGTGCGCCTGCCACGTCAAAATGGCCGCCACCGTTAAGTTTTTCAAGTATAAGTTGCACGTTTATTATACCGTTGGATCTTCCTGAAATATGAACACTATCACCTATTCGAACAACGGCAAATGCTGCTTCAATGCCCTTCAGGGTAAGCATCTTGTCCGCCGCCTTGGAAGCGATAATTCTATAAGAGTTATCGTTTTCTCCCTCGCAACCCGATATGGCGATATTACCACGATAAATCTTGATATCGGTGTGGAAACGAGCCTCCTTTTTAAGTTCGTCAGGCTCGGTTTTGAACATCGCATAAACATCGGTGGGACTCGCACCCGCTCCACGAAGATATTGAGCCGCAGAGAAGGTTCTCGTGCCTGTATTTCTTGTAAACTGCTTGGTGTCAAGAAGTACACCAGCAAGAAGCATATCCGCCTCTTCCTTAATAAGATTGTTGGAAGATACGGCGCTCTCAAGCATCTCCGACACCAACTCGCAAGTAGAAGATGCCGAGGGATCAATGTAATATGCAAGAACGTTTTCGCTTACCGCATCGGTCTTTCTATGGTGGTCGATTATAACCAATTTGTTAGACTTGTTTGCGATGTCTGCGAACTGCGCGCGAGCGGGATCATGGTGATCGACCAATATCAGAAGCGTATCGGGGCCTATAAGGTCAAGAGCATCTACGTTATCAACAAAGGTCTGCGAATAAACGTCGGTTTCCTGCAATATTGCTATCAAGGGGCTAAGGTTCTTGTCGCGCAGGTCCACAGCGATATTCACCTTTACGCCGCAGAGTGTGGCTATTCTCGCTATACCAACCGATGCTCCAAAGGAGTCAAAGTCGCCAAAGCGGTGTCCCATAATAATTACGTTGTCGGATCTGCCAATAAGCGCGGTAAGTTGGTTAGTAAAGGTACGGGAGCGCACATTAGAACGCTTGTAGCCCGACTTCGTTCTACCGCCAAAATGCTCGGTAACTCCATTCTCGGTATAGACAACCTGGTCACCGCCACGTTGTAATGCCAGATCAATGGCATCTCTTGCCAAAAGTTCCCGTTCTCTCAAAGTGCCATCAGAACGGGCGACACCGATAGAAACGGTAATTGATACACCATCACCGACTCTTGTCTGCCTGATTTCTTCAAGTATCGGGAATCGCTCTTCTATACACTTATCAAGAGATTTGGAGTCAAAGAACATAATGTACTTATCGTTATCGTAGGATTTAAGTACCGCATTCATCGAATCTGCCCAGTTTTTAAGTTTGTCATCAACTATCGAAACCGCAACTCTGAATTTCTCGTGCACGTATTGTAAAACATCCTCGATGTTATCAATCGCAATATAAGCGACGCAAACACGACTGTCAGAATACTTGTCCTTAAGTTCGGTACGCTCGGTTACGTCATTTAGCATAAGAACATAAAGATCATTCTCATCCTCGGTGGGAAGGACAAAACTCTCTGCACTATAAATTCTGTCGTTTACCCTGATAGTTTGAGGATTAAGGTTATCAAGCACAAAATCCTCGCCAAAGAGGTGATCAATGCTTCTGCCCACCAATGTTTCCTCAGTGGACAGAATGTCTTTCATCGCATAGTTGCACCAGGAAAGAATACCGAGATTATTAAATATAGCAACAGGTTGCTTGGAATTTTTAAGAACCTGGCTGCTATTTTCCGTCAAAAGCGCATGTATGCCTGACTCAGGAAGATATTCCTGATTTCTTTGTCTGAACACACCTGTAAGCGATACCTCTATTAAAAATACAGCCACAAGCACAAGTGCCATAATCGCAGGATGAATTTGTGGGAAAAAGTACCCAACAACACCAACAAGTGCGATATTTAAGCAAGCAAGCGCCACAAGAATAACAATCTGGCTACGAGGGGCAAACGGTATGTTATTTTTATTATTATCCATAAAGCCTCCTATTTGTAAGACTTATATCATCGACTCATTTACAAAAAGACAAAATTATACCTATACAGTATAGCACATTTTCTTTTATTTGTAAAGTCTAATTCAATAAACTAATAAAAAATTTATATTATTTTAATAATTATATCTATAAAAACCGATTTTCTTCTTGCAAAAAATGTCTGAATGTTGTAAAATATAATAAAACGTTAAAGGAGTGAAGTGGTATGCCAATTTCACAGGATAGCCCTGTTTCTTTAATTAGTGGCGTTGGAAAAACCAGAAGTGAGCAACTCGCAAGACTTGGTATTTATACCGTTAGAGATCTTATATACTACTTTCCTCGTGCATACGAAAACAGGGGTATAATCCGTCTTCTTGGCGATTATGACACAGAATGTTCGAGGTCATACCTTTTAACTGTGGCATCCTCGGTTTCCTCGGCTAAGGTGAAAAACGGATTGACCCTATCCAAGTTTCGCGCCTTTGATGATAGCGGCTCGGTCGAGGTAATATTCTTCAACGCTCCTTATGTAAAAGATGTTTTTGTGGTTGGTAACACATTTCGTTTTTACGGAAAAACCACCTTCAATAAATCAAAACGCCTAACGCTCACTAACCCCAAATACGAGCCTGTTTACGAAGGGGCTGTTTTAGAGGACTTTTTCCCTATATATAAACTTACCGACGGTCTTTCTTCAAAGGCTATTGAAAAACTTGTAAAACACTGTATAAACGATATTATTCCTTTGATAATAGACCCTTTGCCTGAACATATCAGGCTTAAAGAAGGACTCCCTACCCTTCCACAGGCTATTAAAAATGCCCATTTTCCCCCCGACGAGGATAAACTCCTATCCGCAAGAAGAAGGCTCGCCTTTGACGAGATGTTCTATTTTGGTCTTGCAATATCTATAAGTGCTGCTAAAAAAGAAATGGTCGAGGGGGTAACTGTTAACAAGTGCGATATATCACCATTGTTAGGCCTACTCCACTATGAATTAACCACGGCACAAAAAAATGCCGTTAACGATATATACAGGGATATGGTAATAAAACGAATTAATGGAAAAACCCCTGCTATGTCAAGAATACTCGTCGGTGACGTTGGCTCGGGCAAAACTATTTGTGCAACCATAGCCTTATATATCGCCTACCTCTCAGGATATCAAAGCGCCCTGATGGTTCCCACCGAGATATTGGCAAACCAACATTATGATGATATTTCACAGTTGCTTGGCAAACTTGGTGTTAAAGTTGAACTTTTGACAGGCTCTACCACAGCATCAAGAAAAAAGAAGATTTACGCGTCACTTGAAAACGGTGAAATAGACGTTATTATAGGCACTCACGCCCTGCTTTCTGATAAAGTAAAATTCCACAAACTTGGACTTATTGTGACCGATGAACAACACCGTTTTGGTGTTAAGCAACGTGCCGTTATCAAGGAAAAGGTTACTAACGCACACACTCTTGTAATGAGTGCGACGCCTATTCCTCGCTCTCTTGCCCTGGCTTTGTACGGTGACCTTGATATTTCAAGAATAGACGAGATGCCCAAGGGTAGGCAGCGTGTTGATACATTCGTCGTTGACGAGGGTTACAGAACACGAATAGACAACTTTATCAAAAAACAAGTTGACGCTGGCGGACAGGTCTATATTGTTTGCCCTTCTATCGAAAAGGACGAGGATTTTGAAGGCGAAGAACTTGTACCTTTGGGCTTAACCAATCAGAATTTGCAGGTTGGCGGTCAACTTAAAAGCGCGGTAGAATACACCGAAGAGCTTAAAAAGCGACTAAAAGGAATAAATATTGAATGCTTGCACGGCAGAATGAAAAACACTGAAAAGGACGAAATTATGTCCGGATTCGTAAGCGGTAAAACAAAAGTTCTTGTTTCGACTACGGTTATCGAGGTCGGTGTCAATGTTCCAAGTGCAACACTTATGATAGTAGAAAATGCCGAGCGTTTTGGTCTATCTCAATTACATCAGTTAAGAGGTAGAGTTGGACGAGGAAACAAGAAGTCATATTGTATTTTGATTTCTGACATTTCGGCAGACAAGGCTCGCTCGCGTCTTGAGGTTATGAGAAGCACCTACGACGGATATGAGATAGCAGAAAAGGATTTGTTATTAAGAGGCCCCGGCGACTTCTTTTCATCTATTCAAGATGATAATTTAAGGCAGAGTGGCGGTCTTGACTTTCATTTCGCTTCTGCTTGTGACGACAGCGAACTGTTTGCATCTGCATTTTCACACGCCAAAGAGATAGCAGATATTGACCCTCATCTTGTTAGTGACGAGTTTTCCGCACTTAAAAAAGAAATCTCACTCAGAGTAACAAAGGCGTCTCTAATCTCCTGATTTTTATTCAATATTCTTTATAACAATTATCATTATTTGAAAGGGTAATATATGAGTATAGGACCTCTTGCCGACAGAATGCGTCCCTCCAACTTTGACGAAATTGCAGGACAGCAACACCTCGTCGGTAAAAATGGCATTCTCCGTCGCCTTTGTGAGCATGGAAGGATACCGAATATGATTTTTTACGGGCCTCCCGGTACCGGTAAGACAACCGTAGCGAATATAATCGCAAACATGTCTGGTATGCAACTTTATAAATTGAATGCCACAACTGCATCTTTAGGCGATGTAAAAGATGTGCTTTCCACGGTCGATAACATTTTTTCGGACAAGGGTACGCTTCTATATCTTGACGAAATTCAGTCCTTTAACAAGAAGCAACAACAATCCTTGCTCGAATTTATGGAGAAAGGCAAAATTACTCTTATCGCCTCGACGACAGAAAATCCATATTATTACGTTTATAATGCTTTGCTCTCTCGCTCTTCGGTTTTTGAGTTCAAATCAATTAGTGCCGAGGACTGTGTCCCCTCGCTCAGACGGGCTATCGACATCTTAAATAAGGATTTTGCACAAAATAAAACCGCATCTGATCAAGTCCTCTATCGTGTTGCAGCGGCTTGCGGTGGTGACGTCAGAATGGGCATAGGTGTAATCGAAAACGCATTTTATATAGGCGGGAGTGAAATTGACGAAGACGCAATATCCTCGCTTATTCCAAGTATTGTGGGTCATTATGATCGTAACGGCGACGTGCATTACGATCTGCTCTCCTGCTTGCAAAAGTCTATCCGAGGCTCGGATGCAGATGCTGCCGTTTTCTACCTGGCAAGGATACTCGCATCAGGTGATTTACTCTCGGCCTGCAGGCGTCTATTAGTTATTGCAAGCGAAGATATTGGTTGCGCCTACCCTATGGCCAGCGTAATTACCTATGCGTGTACAGAAAGTGCAAGAAGTCTTGGACTTCCCGAGGCGGCTATTCCTCTTGCAAATGCAGTGTGCATGCTCGCTACTGCACCAAAATCGAACACCTCTTATATTGCATATCACAAAGCACTTGAGGACCTTAAATCCGGCTTTGGCACAACCGTTCCTACACATCTGCAAAGTCCTGATTTCAAAGGATATCTCTATCCACACGATTATGAATATGATTATGTTAAGCAGGACTACCTGCCCGATGATTTGTTAGGTCGAAAGTATTATGAGTTTGGCAACAACAAAACAGAGCAGGCGGCAAAGGTATATTATGAATTTATTGTTTCTCACAGCGGAAAGAAAAAGTAAGTCTTTGTTTACCAAATTCGACAAAAAACATTATAACTTGACAAATAATAAATATAATGTTATAATAAATTAAATGTTTTTTGTATTAGAATTTATAACCCCGTTTTCGGAGGCTTTATGATATACCACTTCATATTAAATCCCAAATCAGGCAGAAGCAGAACAGAAAAAAAACTTGATGAAATTATCAAGGCAGCCTGCAAAAAAAGGCAGTTAAACTATCACATCTATTATACAACCGCCCCTGGTGATGCCACCGAATATGTTCGGTCAATGATTCGTATTACCTCAGAAAGACAAAGGTTTATCTGTGTTGGCGGTGACGGTACCATCAGTGAGATTGTAAACAGCGCCCCCGGAAACCTTAATGTTGAGTTTGGTGTTATTCCAAAAGGTTCGGGTAATGATTTTGTGAGAAACTTTTCAAATACCCAATTATTTACAGATATTGATGCTCAAATTGACGGCACACCTATTACGCTTGATCTAATCAAGGTTAATGATTGTTATTCGGTTAATATGGTTAACATTGGCTTTGACTGCGCTGTTGTCAAGGAAACCGAGCGTCTTAAGAAAATCAAGATTATCCCCCCTGGATTGATTTACATAGTCGGTGTAGTTGTTGCACTTTGCAAAAAATTCGGGTATAAAATGAAACTTATTTTTGATGACGGGCGCGTTATCGAAAAAGAACTCACATTGACTTCTATTTCAAATGGTAAATTCTGTGGCGGTGGCTTCAAGTCTAATCCTTTGGCAAAACTTAACGACGGTATGTTCGATATTTGTGCCATTGACAAAGTGTCAAGGTTTACCTTCCTCTCGCTTGTTTCTCTTTACAAAAAAGGGACATACCTTGAAGATGATAAAGCCAGAGAAATTATCGAGTATTTCCAAGTTCCTCACTTCAAAATGGAGTTTGATGAGCCTGTCCCGATTTGTATTGATGGTGAAATTAAAGGCGCTAAGACGATAGACTTCTCCATTTTAAAAAACGGATTCAATTTTGTTGTTCCCAAGGGCTGTGAATTAATCGACTCTGCAGAAACAAGCATTAGTACAAGTCAATCCGAAGAAACAATGGGTGAGCAAACCCTCCGCGAGGATAGTATTGAAGAAGTTTTGCACGACGAGAACAAAGAAAAAGAAGGCGCAAACGAAGATATTCCATTTGTCACTACCGTATAAATTACCCCAAAAATAACGAGAATAAAACGGTTAGCACATTTCTATAAATTTCGAGGATAATATGAACCTGTTTTACAAAAGACCACTTGCTTTAATACTCTGTATTATGATAAGTGGTTTTTCTCTTTTCCTCAATGTTTCCCTTGAAATAAGGATTTCTATTTGTATTATTTCCCTTGCTTTAATCGGTCTAATATTTATATTTAAGGATAATTTTAGGGGCAGAAATGTGATTTGCACCTGTTCTTGTATTGCACTTTCTGTGTCGATTTTTCTTGGGATCTTATTTACTTCTCTATTTTACCCAACAGAATATTACGGCAAAAATCTGTATATTGAGGGTGTTGTTTTATCAAGCGACCATACCGACACAAGTACCTCTTCTCTGGTTCTTAAAACCACTATTATTGGTGACAATGATGCAAACTACACTTTGCTCGTGTCAGGTGAAAAAGAACAACTTTCCGGAATTGTTGAAGGTCATTTAATTAGTCTTTATGGCAAAATAGAGGACTTTTCTTCCAGTTTAGGTTTTGATAGTAAAGCATATTATTCCTCAAAAGGTTGCTCGGCAATAATAACCGACGCAAACACCGTCAGCATCTTAGGTTTTAATGAAAAGAATGTTTTAGAGGGTGCTGTTGACGGTATCCGTGGATTTATTTCATCAAGACTGCACTTATGCACAAATCATGAAACAGGACCGTTTCTGTCCGCTCTTTTAACGGGTGAGCGTTCAAACTTATCTAAAAACACCGCTCTTAATTTTATCAGGCTTGGCATTTCGCACGTATTGGCGCTTAGCGGAATGCATCTTGTTATTCTTACAGCCTTTATCTCAAAACTTTTGGGAATTTTCAGAGTTGGTAAAAAGCCGCGGCTACTTATATGCGCCCTTTTTACCTTATTTTATATGGCTATGGTAGGTTTTACGCCCTCGGTAACTCGCTCGGGGCTTATGCTACTTATCTATACTCTGCTCTTTTTAACCTCCTACACCAAGGACAGTGTAACTTCGCTTGCAATTAGTGTTGCTGTTATTATTGCATTCTCACCTACCTCTGCTTTTGATATTTCTCTCTGGCTCTCTGCATCAGCAACACTTGGAGTAATTCTGTTTGCTGAAATGTTTGACAATATCAAAAAGGATGATAAAATTATTATCAAAATTGGTAAGGTTATTTTACAGTCTATTCTTTGCAGTGTGTTTGCTATCGCCATGTCAAGTGTATTTACACTTCTATATTTTGACCAAACGTCGGTATTTTCCGTTTTTGCTACGATTATTTTCTCATTCCTTTGCGAAGTTCTAATACATATTTCTATTTTAGTAATAATTTTTGGCAGTTTTATCCCGTTATTTGGTCAATTGGCTATTCTTGTTTCTGATATTACACACGCACTTGCCGAACTTTTCTCAAACATTCCTTGGGCGGCGGCATCAACGGACTTCGTTATCGTTCGTGTATTGACTATTTTACTTATAGCGACTATTGTAGTATTTTTGCTCCTTGACCTTAAAAAATATAAGAAGTTCTTTTACATAGCACTTTCGTCACTATTGCTTTTGCTTTACATTTCCTGTACCATTCTTGGAAATAAAGCAAAGAGTGGCGAACAATTTACCTACTCCTGCGAAAGCGATTCAATGATTATACGGTCAGAGGGTG
Organism: Eubacteriales bacterium; assembly: GCA_045605175.1. Classification (GTDB taxonomy): domain Bacteria; phylum Bacillota; class Clostridia; order Oscillospirales; family CAG-272; genus UBA1740. The sequence goes on from JAZUPL010000039.1 coordinate 26,828, forward strand.
AAATAACTGTAATATGTGCCTCTTACGGCTCGGAATATGACGTGATTGACAGACTGTACGAAGACCGAATCGTTTATGTTAATAAACTTATTTATCCTGTTTATTTCTCATCAATGTATGCTAACGCAGAAAGCTTAATTTCTACATATAAAACCGACTCTTTGTATCTGCCTAATCCAACCAATTATGAAGAAAGAGCACTTGCAGAACAAATGGCTAACCTTTTAAGTTCTTACGGTACTTCTCTCTCTTTTTACTATCAGGACGAGGTAATCGATATTGGAAATATTAAATATATATCCTTTTATCGAACTGCTTTCCAATATGAGAAAACACAGTTATTTGCATATACATTAAAAGACGGTGACATTTATCACTCCTTTTTCTCAAAAGGTGCGTTTAAGGGGGATACGACAGCAAAACGGGCGTTAATATTAAAAAGCCAAAGCATCATAATAGGCTCTAAAGGCGTCTATTCCACCTATATAGACACTCTTGCCCCCTCAGCAACAAGAATAATTGTAGGTCACCCTTATAAAATGAATGACGAGGTAAAGATGTATTACGAAGAAAAAGGAGCATCGATATACTATACCGACGCCCCTGTTACTATTAAATTTAAGGATTAGACATTAAAGAGGAATTCGACTACGTCGCCGTCCTTCATAACATATTCCTTGCCCTCGCTTCTAAGAAGACCTTTTTCCTTTACCTTATTCCTGTCACCCTCGCGTACAAGGTCATCAAAGGCAACCACCTCGGCACGAATAAATCCACGCTCAAAGTCGCTATGTATTTTTCCTGCTGCACCGGGCGCTTTTGTACCTTTGGTTATAGTCCAAGCTCTTACCTCCTTAGGTCCTGCGGTAAGGAAACTGATTAGACCGAGTAAGGAATAACCCGATTTGATAAGTTTATCAAGGCCGCTTTCTTCTATTCCAAGGTCCTCCAAGAAGGACATCTTTTCCTCGCCCTCAAGTTCGGCAAGTTCTGCCTCTATCTGTGCGGAAACCGCTATAATTTCGCTATGTTCCTCGTCAGCGCGAGCCTTGAGCCTTTGGTATCCCTCGTTAACCTCGTATTCACCGCCAACCTCGTTTTCGGAGATGTTTGCGACATAGATAATAGGCTTTAATGTAAGAAGACGGGATTCCTCTATCCAGGCAAGTTCCTCGGCATCAAGTCCTATGCTTCTTGCCGTCTTTCCTTCCTCAAGGGCCTCCTTTACCTTTTCGAGAACGGCTAATTTCTCAAGCAGTTTTTTATCGCTCTTTGCCGCTTTTGTTGTTCTGTCAATCGCTCTTTCCACAATTTCAAGGTCGGAGAGTATCAATTCTATATCGATAGTTTCTACATCGCGGATAGGATCAATAGACCCCTCCACGTGAATAATATCATTATTTTCAAAGCATCTTACAACATGAACAATAGCATCCACCTCCCTGATATTCGAGAGGAACTTGTTACCAAGGCCCTCGCCCTTGGATGCTCCCTTTACAAGTCCCGCAATATCAACGAACTCTATTACAGCAGGAGTGTATTTATCAGGATTATACATAGTTGCAAGCACGTCAAGGCGCTTGTCCGGAACGGGAACTATGCCTACATTTGGATCTATCGTACAAAAAGGATAGTTTGCTGACTCTGCACCTGCGTTTGTAAGTGCGTTAAAGAGCGTACTCTTTCCAACGTTTGGTAAACCTACTATACCAAGTTTCATTTTATTAAATCTCCTTTAATCTATCGGATTTGTATGCATAAGCGAATCGAAGCTGCTTGATCACTAAATCGTTTTGCCTCAAAACTGCAATTTTATAACCATTCTATACAAGCAAAAAATAGTTTTTAGTTTATATAAAACTAATTTATTATATCATATCAATATAACTATTTCAATACTTATTACCTAAATAATTCGTCTTTCAAAGCAAAGACCTCTTGCGTTAGTTGTTGCTATACTACCGCAAGAGGTTTTAAATTATCTTTTTGTCGGCTAAGCCGATTAAATTATTGAACTTTGGGCTTAGTAAGTATAAAGTTCCTAATCACTTTCCCTGCTCGACCTTATCAATTGCATCCTGAGCTACGGTCAGGACGTGATCCAGTTCCTGCATTATAGGAATGAGCCACACCCTCTTTGTATTATTGTTAGCAATTGCCTTGCCGTTTGTATCCAAGGTGTAAAAGGCAGCGGCCTTCGCATAAGCCTTCTCAACAACGGTAATGCCCGTACCGGCATACTTCTGGTTTGCTATCATCGCCTCAGCATCTGTAAGAAGCTTCTGGAACTCGTTAATAGCCGCCTGATCTACGACAGTCATCAAATCATTGATTTTAAGGTCTGCGCCAATTCTATAAGTATAATCCTCGGTTACCTCATAGGAGGAGGAATAGGATTTCCAGTTATCGGTTACAAACGAGCCCGTTCCACCGGATTCACCATGATAGCCTACTATGTTAGCCTGACCGTAATAGCTGCTACCAACCTGATACCAATCGCTAACCTTGTTGCCAAGTACATCTCGGTCACAGGTAAATACGGTAACATATACAGGCGCCCAACCATTTGCCTTATTAAGCGGATCGACCGTCATGTATATTGTCATTTCGCAACCCTTGTGAGTCACTTTACCATACTGGTTATAATTCAGTTCATAATCATCACCAGTCAGTTCGTTTCCGTCGACGTCTTCGTGTTTGACTATTACCCACGCCTTTTGCGCCTCACCGTTTACCATCATCGTCAACTGACCTGCAAATAGCGTTTCTACCATCATCATATCATTGTCAACCGCGTTTCCAACGTTGCCGACATAGTTAGAGGTCCAGGTCTGCGAACCATCAAACTTATCATCCAAAACATCAATAAGCTGCAGATATGTTGACTCTGTATTCAAAATATCAACGAACTTGTTATGAACTATATCATAAGCCTTGTCAACCGAATCAACGTTGATACCAAACTGGAAGTTTATCAATGTATCTAAAATCAGGTTGGATCCGACGTTTCTGCCTATTGTATATGTAACTCTAAAAACAAGCTGTTCCTTTGGCGCAACAAGGCTGCCATTTGGGAAGTTTACAACTACGCCGAGTTTATTGTTTGCGTTGCTCGTACTAACGTATGAGTTGTTTCCATAGGAATTCATATAATACAGGCCGCGGTACGCATACTCGTGATCTGTGTTGTTTAGCACGGTGATTTCGTAGGTTACATTATATTGGTTTCCGTCGCTTCTTCTACTTATCAAGGAATTAACTGTTGTGGAATTCTCAATATAAGACACCGAATTTGCATCGAGGTGGCTACTTCCTGTGGTTTTAATTCCAACAATAAATAATCCCTCAGGCATTTGGAATTTGGCACTACCGACAATTCCAATGTCATCAGTCAGTGTAGCATAGCCAACACAAGTAATCAAAAACATTACAGAGAGTGACATACATAATACAATTTTTAACCAGGTTTTAATATTAATCACTCTCCTTTCTTAAAAGTTTATAAATACTAAAAAATGAATTTGTTAAGTGACAGTTTATAAAATATTTTTTATCTAGTACTACGTGTATAGTTTATCACAGAATATTTGCTTTGTCAAGTAAACAATCAAGCAGTTTCGATCTTTTGGGAAAAATATTTATTGCTATACTTTTTAACAGCCTTTTTAACAAAACAGGCTTTATTCCCTATAAGAGAACCGGATTAAATAATCTACCGTCTTAAAATTCGATAAAAGTTAATAATAACTGAAAAAATTCATAAAAAGTTCTTGACCTCTTAAAGAATCTACTGTATAATAAATATGAACTTATTTAAGATTTTAACAAAGTTAACAAATGGAGGAAGTAAAAATGGATACCAAGCTGCTTATTATTGATGACGACCCTAATATATGCGATATGATGCGACTTTATTTCCAGAACGAGGGCTACAAGGTTAAAACTGCTAACGATGGTATTGAGGGTATGGCTGCTTTCAAGCTCTTCAATCCAGATATGGTTCTTCTCGACCTTATGATGCCTAAAAAGGACGGATGGCAGGTATGCCGTGAAATTCGTGAGATTTCCAGCAAGCCTGTAATTATAATCACCGCAAAGGGCGAGGTTTTTGACAAGGTTTTGTGTCTTGAACTCGGCGCAGACGACTTTATTGTAAAGCCCTTTGACCTTAAAGAAATTTCAGCAAGAATAAAGGCTGTACTCCGTCGATACAACGCTCACTCGGGTGCAAACGACGATGAAGTCGTCAGATTTGAGAATATCGAAATCAGCCTTCAAAAATACGAGCTAAAACTTGCGGGAAAGGCAATTGACATTCCCCCGAAGGAGTTAGAACTTCTCTATTTCCTTGCTTCCAACTGTGGCAGAGTGTTTACAAGAGATCAACTGCTTGACAAGGTTTGGGGATTTGATTACCTTGGTGATTCAAGAACGGTTGATGTTCATGTAAAAAGACTGCGCGAAAAACTTGAGGGCATCTCTGACAAGTGGGCGCTTAAAACCGTTTGGGGCGTTGGCTACAAATTTGATTTAATATAATCATTTGGGGCTGCTTTATTTAGGCATAACCGAATAAAAACACCGAGGTGTTGTATTACGCAGCACCTCGATTGTGTTTTTTACACTTTTGAAGAAAATTAAGGTTGAAAACCACCGGTTTTCTTCATTTTATGGTGTTTTTATTCTATCGCCGTTTCCTCGCTCGCCTTCGTTTTGAACGCATTTTTCCGCTTGAATAAAGATACCATTATCTTGTGGGATAATCCGTATCTTATCGCCGGGGTTTATTTCATACTGCCTTCGCAAATCGATAGGTATTACCAACCTGCCAAGTTCATCAACCTGCCTTAAAAACTTAATTTCCATAAAATATCATCCTCTTTTCTTAAAACTATAGGTACGATTTCCGTACTGCAAGTACATTTTATCACATCTATATTGTCGAAACTACTCGAAATGTGACGCAAAGTAAAAAAAGTTGGTAAAAAATGAAAAACTTTGGTAAAAAAAGAACCCCTGACGGGGTTCTTAAATGTTAATCAAGATATTGTATATAAGTATCAATAAGCGCTTCGAGCGCCACTCTCTGCTTGGGGGTTAACCTTTCAATCTTGCGACCTATGGCATTGTCACCAAACAGTTTGCCCGTGGATACAGAATCACGAAGCAGATAGTCGGCAGATACGTTCAAGACCTCCACAATTTTCTTAAAGACCTGCATGCTTGGTTGTCTTGTGCCTCGCTCAATATGTCCCACAGATTCCACGCTTAAGTCCAACGCTTCGGCTAATTGCTCTTGTGTAAGCCCCTTATGCTTTCGCGCTTCTCTAACTCTATCACCCATTACAAGCTTTTCCATTTTATGCCCCCCCTGCACTATAAGTTCGGTTTCTATACTTATATTATAAGTTGAATGCAGGTCTTTATGAATGCACTCTATATACAGAACAATAACACTAAATACATATATTATTAACCAATTGTTCTGCTTTCCTCTATTTATTGCAAAAGAAAAAGCACATAGGTTTATCTTTTTTTACATATAGACAGGTAAAAAGTTGATTTTTGTCGAGGCTCAAAATATGTTTATGAAGCTAAGGCTATGTAAAATTTATTTAATGATTTTTGTGAGATTACAAACACGAAGAAGCTCATTTTTAACTCCCAATTGTCGGATTTAGACTTCGTATCGCCGAACACCGATAGGTGTCATCCCGCCCCCCGACGTGTCATCCTGAGCCTTGCCGAACTTTTGAGCGAGGCGAAAAAGCACGAGGCGAAGCCGAGTGGGATCTCGTCGGGCTTCAGCATCACCCAAAACACCCGACGCTTCGCACCCTACGATGTCATCTAACCCTCATCTTTCGTTTGCCCTCGAAGGTAACCGCGCCGCATCGAGCCCAACCTTCCCTTTTAGGGAAGGTTGGGTGATATACATAACCAAGTCAAAAGCCTACCTTCAATTTTGCATTTTTCATTCTACATTATCATTAACTTTCCACTTTCAATTTTCAACTTACTTGTTTTCAAAACAATTCATTTCATAATATTTATTATAAATAGTATTAACATTATTTTCTACAAAGTTACACATTGGGCTATAATTACTCAATTTTAGGCAATAATAATTTTTGCACCTGACATTTTAATAAAAACTTTCCAAAACCTCTTGACAAATTTCATATTCTGTGTTAAAATCTATTGCGTTTGAAAGAAATAACCATTTAGGGGAATTGTGTAACGGCAGCACAGCAGACTCTGACTCTGTATGTTGGGGTTCGAATCCCTATTCCCCTGCCATGATTGGTGACCGAAATAGATGACGTCACCGCAAACCCAGAGCCCACAAGGGTTCTGGGCTTTTTTTATCTCAAAAATCAGGTTGAAAACAAATAGATGACATTGGGGTAAAAATCGGGTTTTCAAGGATTTGAACCCCTGCACTGCATTTTTTAGGGCAGAACTTGCGATATTTTTTCGTAGATTCTGCCCTTTTTTCGTTTTTTGCAGATAAATAGGTTGTTAATTTATTGTGTCTAAAAGTGGTTTGTTAAAAAATGTAATCCTTAATTCGATAATCTTCACAAAAAGTCGCAAATCGCCTATAAATACTTGAAATTTTCTAAATTTTATGATATAATTACTCTGTATTCTTATAACTTCAAAGAAAAGGGGCAAAGCGGTATGTCAAAAGTGGCATTTAACACATCGAACATACAAACAGACGGCAGCGATACCGTCCTCTTTTCGTGTGCTTATAAGACCGAAATAAGCAAGCCATTCGCAAAGCGTGTTACGAGTGCGTTTTGTGGGTGACTTTTTGCATTTTTTTAGCGAACGATGATGACCGGCGGAGGAATGCAATCGCCATTACTAAATCAGTTTTCAAAAAATACGAAATAAAAACAAGGAGATACACTATGAAAACCAAATTTGGAACAAAATTGGTAAGCCTTCTTCTTTGTATCTGTATGCTTGTGCCTATGTTCGCAGCTTGCGGAAACAAAGACGATGAAACACCACTTTCTTGGGAAGCAACCGAAGATCAGGTTATTTCATTGGAAATGGAAATTCAGAATGGCGACAGCAACACAACGCTTGTTCTTACATACGGCGAGGACATATTCTCGTCTATTGAAAACGAACAGATCAAGCTGACGGTTTATCAAAAAGCAGCGGATGAATCTGCTGAGGAAGCCATCACAGACAGAGAGGTAACGAATTTCACCGCAAAGGTGGATAACGCAAAGCAGCTTTCCGTTACCGTTCCGAAAACCGAGGGCGATTGGGGCTATCTCGTAGCCGTTCATTCGTCCGCTATCAGTTCGGGCAAATTCGGTGAAGCGTGGGGCTTTGATTCCGAGGTGATCGAGGAATACATTTCCTATTCCGCAAGTATTTCGGGAGAATACGCAACGGGTGACGTGAATCCTGTTATTACCGTAACACTTGAAAATACCGTTGCATCGGCAGGCTTAACAAAGGATATGATTACCCTTACGGGCTTGTTTGGAGATCTTGAAATCACGAGCGTATCGGGTAGCGAAAGTACAATAACAATCGTAACCAATGGCACGATTGCGGTTGGTACTTCTTTCTTTGCAGGCGTTAAACTTGCGGGAAGTGCAACCAACTCCGGCGTTGAGCTTACGGCTGATTGTGAGGTCGCATACCGTTCCGCTTATGTAAAACAAGATAGCTTTGCGCTTGCATCGGGTGTCCTTACCTTTGACGTGGTAATCACAAGCGATACGGTTACCCTTGCGAAAAACGACACGTTGACCGCAGACGGCATTACATACACGGTAAAGGCGGTGTCCGAGGACAAGACCACCGTCACGCTCGGTGTTGCAACCACAGCATCCGACCTTGACTCTGCAATCGCAGAAATCAACGGAAAAGCACTTGAAATCCCTGCAAATAAGACCGCCTCGGCTACGGCAAACACGATTGTTATTTATGCAATAGGCGCGAGCATCGGCGGCTCGGTAGATTATATTGAGGAAACAGGAACTGCCAACACCTATTCGGCAACCGCGCTTCTCTTTGTGAAGAACGGCGTATGGAATAGCACGCTGTCCGTTTCGGATATTACTCTCGGCGGTGATTTTGAAGGCGCAACCGTTACCTCTGTGACGAAGGACGGCGACACCTACGAGGTTGTATTTACATTCGTAAAAGAAGGTCTTGACCTTGACGATCTCGCTTTGACAGGCTCTTTGAACGTTGCCGCAGACAAGGTAAAGAATACGTGGGGAACGACTCTTGTAGAGAGCGAAGCAGAATTAACCTATGTAACAGGTCTTGACCGTGGTGAAACTTGGGATGCAATTAAGGCGTTCATAGATGCGAACAAAGGGACATTTGATACAATAAGCACTGTTGGTAGTGCCGTGAGTGGTGTTGTCGGCGCAGTAAACGGTGTAATGACAATCCTTGAGCTTACCGGAGTTGTTGAAGGAACGGATGCAAAATTAGATAAAATAAAAAAACAACTTGAAGATGTTCAACAATCCATTGCTGCTTTGGATGTGAAACTTGATAAAATAGGTAACGCTCTATCCGCGGGTACTGCCGAGAATTTAAGCGCAACACAATACAATACATATCTAACTGCCAGTGGTCATTGGAATAATTTTGTGAGTTCTTACGTTGTTCCGTTAACCAACGAAGTGAGCGAATATCAGACAGCTTACAATGCTTATATGTTGAGCTATATTGCGAATGCACATAACGTTAATGGAGAGATTACCGTTTATATTGATGCGAATCAGAATGTTACGTTGCCACATCCTTCGAACAATATGAATGACACTAACAGCAAAAAATATTCTATTGATGGAACTGTTTTGAGTAGTTATAACACCTGCAGATTGTCCGAACAGCTTGAAGGTGTTTACGGTAAGGTTATGCAAAACAAGGGACGACTGTATGACGGATATTGGGATGATATTGAACAAGAAGTTGGTACGATTGTCGATAGTAACGGAACACCAATGACGGCTATAACCAAAGAGGATTACCTCCTCTCTGTTCGAATGGAAGCCGCATTGTACGCGCTTGAAATTGCAAACGCAACCGATATATTGAATGCTTATGTGAATTTCTGTAATGCTCTTGCAGGACAAGGAACAAATGCAGCTTTGAAGCCTTTGGATAACTATTTTGCAATGTTGTCGATGTATTATAACTTCTATATGGAGGCAGAGTCGGACATTGAGACCACTCTTGCGTGGCTTGGAAGCGTTTTGATAGATGCGTCCGGCATAGCGACTTTAGCCTATGACTATACGCCTTCTGCTCAACAAAACCTCGTAAAAAATGCCTACGAACGTGCAGCCAATAAACTTTCTTCGGTTGACTATAAAAAATCTGATTACTACTGTTATATAGCTGGTAAGACGTTAAGTGTTTCTGAGATTACGCAAAGTCAGGAGAACGGATGGTGGTATACAGACTTGACTGTGAAGCTGGACGGAAAGACTATGTGGCCTGATGCTTTGAAACAAGGAAGTTACATGACCGAAACGCAAGTGCTGCTTATGATCAAGCGGTTTAACAATTTAAAATCTTCGGGTGCAACTACTGCTACAACTTTTAGAGATTACTTGATAAGCATTGGTTTGATAAAGCGTGACCGTTTATATGACAATAAGGGAAATGCAGTAGATACGCATATTTTCGTGAGCAACATTGATTGGCCGGGAATACAAAAGAACAATAGCGTTAGCTATCCCATTGTATATGTTGAAGACTCTACATGGTACAAAGTTGGCGATTCTTGCTCGATAGGATCACATGGAGATGTTGATGCTGATTATTTTGATAGAGCAGAATGGCGCAGAGGAGATGCCGTCGATTTGAATGGTAATGTAACCCACGACCTTGTTTTAAGAGCCGTTGCAAGATACTCTGAAGAACATTGGTATTGGAGTACGGATGAAAATTGGTGGATGATCCATCGTCTCCCTGGCAACGCTTTTGTGTTTACATTGAGTTAACAAGTTCGAATGGGTAAGTTTAACATACGAAATATTGTATTTCTAATATTAGCGATATTGGTCGCTATAACACTATGTGCTTGTATCCATCAAGATGATCACCCGGACGCCGATAATGTTACAGATACACCTTCCTCTACTGATAATGAAGAGGAACAGACGACGCCCGAAAAGAATTACGAGGACGGCACGTACACCTTGATGATCTATATGTGCGGCAGTAACCTTGAAAGCAGGTCGGGATCGGCTACTAAAAACATTGCCGAAATGCTGACGGCAGAAATGCCCGAAAATACCAAGGTCATCATTCAGACGGGCGGTGCGAAGAAATGGCGTGATTACGACATTTCCGCAGAACACAGCAACCGCTACGAATTAAAAAACGGCGAGCTTGTTTTGATAGAACAAAGCTCCGCCGTGAATATGGGGCTTTCCTCGTCCTTTACGGATTTTCTTCTGTGGGGTGAGGAAAACTACCCTGCCGAGCATCGAAGCGTTATCTTTTGGGATCACGGCGGCGGAAGTATGAAGGGCGTTTGCAACGACGAGCAATTCTATAACGACTCGCTGACATTGCCCGAAATGCAATCAGCATTTGCAAAAGCATACGAGGAAAGCGGAAGAAAATACGAATTTATCGGATTTGACGCTTGTCTTATGGCAACCTACGATATGGCTTGTGTTCTTGAACCTTACGCCAACTATATGATTGCCTCCGAGGAATTAGAGCCGTCGAGCGGATGGGATTATAAGACGCTCGTATCGAGCTTGGGCAAGGAAACCTTCTATACCGACGTGCTGAACGCCTACGCCGCAAAGCAATCGGCAAAGGCAACCTATACGCTGTCGGCTATTGACCTTTCCAAGATGGTAAAAGCGGACGACGTGGTTGCCGTGATTACACAGCAAATACACTATAATGTGGGATGCGTTGGTAAAGCCTTGTCCGAGGGCAAGGAGTTTGGCTCAAAAGGCGCAGGCGGTAGCGGCAGTAACCTTTTTGACCTCGGCTTGATGGCAGAAGCCTTTGAAATTGAGTACAATTTTGACGGCTTTATCACAACCGTCAACGGCACGGCTCACGAGGATGCAACGGGAATGAGCCTCTATTTCCCGACAGAGCAAGAGACGCTGATCGAGGAATACCGTGCTATCTGCCAAAATGAACTCTATATGCAATTCTTGGTCGATTACTTCAATTATAGACCGTTAGATCCGATTGTGTTTGATAATAGCGGATACAATAACAACGGTTGTCTGTCCTTTACTCTGACGGAGTTTTCTCAAAAATACGTGCAATCGGTTGGCTACGAGCTACATAGCTTTGCAGGCAGCGAGGAAACGCAAAAGCTCTATTGTGTAGGAACGGATAACGACGTGTCCTATGAGAACGGAGTTTATACGGTCAATTTCCACGGCAATTGGGTATTTTTGAACGATATTCTTCTTCATACCAACGTGTATGAGGTAAAGGACACACATACGATTTTCTCGACACTCGTTAAAATCGACGGTGAATTGTGCCACCTCTTATTCACTTATTTTAAGCCAACGCAAACCATCACGGTTGAGGGATATGTGATAGAGGGCGACCTCACTTCCCGTGTACACGAATTGACCGAGGGAACGGAAATTACGGTTATATACGAAGATCCCGTCCCCGAAGATGGTCAACTCTACTACGAGGAAGGAACGCTGATATGGGGCGAGGACGTGGAATTTTCCATTAAAAAGGTTGACGTGGGATATTATCAGTACATCCCGTATGTCATTGATATTTACGGAAACGT
>JAZUPL010000040.1:0-6726 GCA_045605175.1 Eubacteriales bacterium
TGTAGAGGTCGCCGTACTGCTCCTGATAGTCGGAAAGACGCTCTCTCATATGGTTGAGAACTGCCTTGGTAAACTCGCGGGTTACCTCGTGGGTCATATCCTTGCCTATCCACTTAGCGTTAAGGCCTGCCTCGTTCATACCTACAAGGCCAATGGTGGAGAAGTGGTTTGCAAAGGTGCCAAGGTATCTCTTGGTGTAGGGGTACAGGCCCTCGGCAAGAAGTCTTGTAATAACGTCACGCTTAATTTTAAGCGAGCGAGCCGAGATGTCCATAAGTCTGTCAAGGCGCTTGTAGAAGTCCGCCTCGTCGGTGGCAAGGTATGCGATTCTCGGCATATTGATGGTTACAACGCCTATTGAGCCGGTGGATTCACCGCTACCGAAGAAACCGCCCGACTTCTTGCGAAGTTCACGCAGGTCAAGACGAAGACGGCAACACATCGAACGAACATCACTGGGCTCCATATCCGAGTTAATATAGTTGGAGAAATATGGTGTACCGTACTTGCTGGTCATCTCGAAGAGAAGTTTGTTGTTCTCGGTTTCGGACCAGTCAAAGTCACGGGTAATAGAATAGGTGGGAATGGGATACTGGAAGCCACGGCCGTTGGCATCGCCCTCTATCATGGTTTCGATAAACGCACGGTTTACCATATCCATCTCACGCTTACAGTCACCATAGGTGAAGTCCATCTCCTTGCCTCCTACAATTGCGGGGAGGTTTGCAAGGTCGGCAGGCACAGTCCAGTCAAGAGTAATGTTGGAGAAGGGCGCCTGAGTACCCCAACGGGAGGGGGTGTTTACGCCGTAGATGAAGGACTCAATGCACTTCTTTACAGCCTCGTAGGAGAGGTTGTCCACCTTTACAAAGGGGGCAAGATATGTATCAAAGGAGGAGAACGCCTGAGCGCCTGCCCACTCGTTTTGCATAATGCCGAGGAAGTTTACCATCTGGTTGCAAAGGGTTGCAAGGTGCTTTGCGGGGGCAGAGGTAATCTTGCCGGTAACACCGCCAAGTCCCTCTTGGATAAGTTGCTTAAGCGACCAACCTGCGCAATAGCCGGTAAGCATCGAGAGGTCGTGAATGTGGATCTCTGCGTTTCTGTGCGCGTTGGCAATCTCGTCGTCATAAACCTCGGAGAGCCAGTAGTTTGCTGTAATAGCACCGGAGTTTGACAGGATAAGACCACCTACCGAATAGGTAACGGTGGAGTTCTCTTTTACTCTCCAGTCGGCAACCTTAACGTAGTTGTCCACTATCTCCTTGTAGTCAAGAATAGTAGAGGTCAAGGAGCGCATCTTTTCGTGCTGACGGCGGTAGAGGATATATGCCTTTGCTACGTCGTCATAGCCCGCCTGGATAAGAACACGCTCTACCGAGTCCTGAATATCCTCGACGGATATGTGGTGGTCCACAATTTTCTTCTCAAAATCTGCCGTCACCTTAAGGGCGAGGAAGTCTATAATATCCTGGTTATAATCTCTCTCCTGTGCGTCAAAGGCGAGTTTTATTGCACCGGTGATTTTTGTGATGTCAAAGTTGATAATTCGTCCGTCTCGTTTGAGAACTGTGTACATTTGTGTTCCTCCTTTTTTGCTGTCTTATTTGTATTTTGTTTTTCATTTTTTACCTTGTGCGAAATACCGCTCGAGTCCCAATACAAAAATCGGGCGTCGAGCGTGTACACTGATTATACTACACTCGACGCCTTTTGTCAATAATAAAAACACAAAATGTTGGGTTTTTGTAAAAAAATATCACAATATCTTGTGTTTTAGCCTCTAATTTTTATATTGGGAATTTTTACCTTTAGCATATTCACCAAATATGATAAATAGTTTTTGTCATATCCGTTAAGACCGTCCTTTATCAGGTCGCCCGAGTCCACAAAGGGTTGGATAAAATATTTTTCCTCGCCCCGGAGCCAATCGCCTATTTTGCGGAAATCTTCCTCGGTGTGCAGTTCCTTTACCACCGTGGTTCGGAACTCAAAATCGAAGGAGTCGGGGATTCTTTCGTCCTCCTTTGCCCCCATTAACAGTTCGACGCTTCGCTCGATTTTGCCAATGTCAATAAGTTTAAGCCCCACGGTGCGTGCGTAGGACTCACGGCAGTTCTTTATATCCATAGCCACGTAGTCCACAAGCCCCTCGACCATAAGTCGCTCTAACACCTCGGGACGGTAGCCGTTGGTGTCCAGCTTGACAAGATAGCCCATAGAGCGAATACGGCGAATAAAGTCCTCAAGGTCGGGCATCAATGTAGGCTCGCCACCCGTGATGCAAACGCCGCTAAGTCTGCCCCGACGTGCTTCAAGAAAGGCAAAAATATCCTCCTCCAGAATTATCTCACCATCTTTGGCACGGTCATTGTCGGTGGTGCTTGGGGCATTGTCGCTCGCTATTTTCTCGCTCAAACAGATGCTGTCACCATTTCTGCTTATTATCTCGCACTCTGCTCTCTCGCCCCCGTTCCCAAGCACCAAGGATGCGTTGTGACAGAATGGACAACGAAAATTGCACCCTGCTGTGAATATTGTGCAAGCCATTCGCCCCGGGAAGTCAAGAAGCGTCAGTTTTTGCAAGCCCTTTATAATCATAGGTTTACCTCTCGTATGTACTTTCAAGATATAATACAGTTAAAAACCTATACCGTTTGTCTAACTTAAACTATATCTACATATCCATTGTTAATATTATTATATCACGACGGCAAAAAACTGTCAAGGCAAGAGATGTTGGGGGGGGATAATGAATAATGAAGAATGAAGAATGAAAATGGGGCGAGAGTTCAATCCCAATAGATACAGTTATTGTTAGATAGGGAGTAAAGATTTTCAGTTAAAGGCGTATAAAAAGCCGTATTTTCGTATTTTGATATGCACCCCAAAAGTTAGACACTTTTGGGGTGCATATCAAACAACCTTGTCGCTTTACATTATAAACTTCACAATTTCCAATAACTATATCGTTATGTATTGATTTTTTAGCCTTTTTATGATATAATGTTTAAACATTAAAAAGACTGTGCACCGAATATTTTATTTGATGTCTTTTTAAATGCAAATAAGTGCATCAAAAACGAGGTATTTTATGAAAAAAATTGTAACACTTTTATTGTCAACGCTTATGTTTTTATGTGTTGCTGTAGGCTTAGTAGCTTGTGGTAAAAAAGAATGTGAACATTCTTATACTACAAATGTTACGAAGCCTACTTGCACTGAACAGGGTTATACCACTTTTACGTGTGAAAAATGTGGAGATAGCTATAATACTTATTATACAGATATTATTCCCCATACATATGGCGAAAAAACGATTGTAAAAGAGCCAAATTGTACTGAAAAGGGACAAAGCAAAGAGATTTGCACTGTATGTAAATTTGAGAATATAATCTCTATCAATGCTACCGGACATTCTTTTTCAAACGGTTTTTGCTCAATATGTTCTGCTACTGACCAAAATAGTTCAACACTCATTGACGGCACTGAGGTTAACAATCTCTCTATAACTGAGCAGGGTGTTTTGTCGTGGGCAAAAATGAAGATTGCCAGCAAATATTCACTTGAAATTACCACGTCGAACGGTTCGAAAACCATTGAAATTGAAAAGCATAAGGCTTTCGTCGATTTGTCGTCGGTGGTAGATTTAGTGCTTGATTACGGAAATAACGCTTGTATTCTTACCGTTTATGAATTACAGACCTACGAAGAAACGATTGACGGTGAAACGATAAAGATCGAAGAAGATATTCCCGTTGGAAAAACTACCTTCAATGTAGTGAACCTTAACGGTGGTAAAAGCATTTCCGTTTTACAATTTGAAGATGGTCGTATTTCCGTAGATGGCTACCATTCTGAATATTACGAAAATGACGTTTGCAAATATCTATTTAGTGAAGTTGTTTTAACTGACAAAAATTCGTCTGTATCTTATCGTATCGATAAGCAGATTAAATTGCCCGAAGGGTATGAAATCGCATTTTATTCTTCAAGATATGATAGAGATAACGGTCAAAATCCACTTGGTAGCATAGCAGTTTCAACGCAAAAGGTAAAAGCAGGCAATAACTGGTTCTTTGCTAACGTTATGGATGCTGAGGGCAACGTGTATGCTTATGATTTTCTTGTAATGGGCGTTACCTATGCCGAGCTTTTTGTTGCAGAGTTCGACAGAACCCTTAATAATACTGGTAACTATATTCCCTCATATAATTATCTTACTCTTGAAAATAATAAGGTACTTCAAAACGGATATATAGACATAAACGCTATTTATGAGCTTATTCCTGACGGTTATATCCTCCGTGACAACGAATGGAATATTTATGAGAAAAATGGAGATTATATCGTACCCGTTGCCGACAGTTTTTCTTTGTATTATGCACCTATCGAAGAAGTATTAGCAGAGAAGGCAGAATTAGATGCTTACAAGCAGTGGTTTAACCTCACCTTGTATATGGATGGTTATGAGGGGACTCCTGACAAATGGATATTAAGCGTTCGTACCGAATCTTTAATTAGATCGCTTGTTATTCCTCATCGTATTATTGGCAATGAGGTTCTATTAAATTCTTCCTCGTTTTATAATGCAAAACTTAGTACCGTAACTATCGCACCGGGATATACTTCTTTGCCTGATAGGTTGTTCTCTTCTGTTGAGTCGCTTTCAACATTAAACATTCCGTCCACAGTAACATCCTTTGGAAATTGGATGTTTAATGCCCAATTTGCCGATACACTTAAAATATATTGCGAGTCTTATGTAAGTAACGGACAATGGAATCAAATATCCGGTACGATTAGATATTTTACGACTTACACAAATGTAACCGGAGCTGCATCGTCTACCATACAGGATGGATATACTGCCAGAATAACTTCAGACGGTGCATACATTGTAAGTTGTGAGGCGGGAACCATGTCTCCGATTCCGAAGACTGTAACCTTTGGCATTGTAGAATATCCCGTTATTGGTCTTTTAGATGGAGCTTTATACAATTACGCAGGCGCAGAGTTGTTTATAGATAAAGATATAACCTCTCTTTATTCAAACTCTTTCGGCAGTACGATTGCGAAAATTATCGTAGACGAGGACAATCCGTGTTATGCTTCACAAGATGGAATATTGTACAACAAGGAACTTTCCTCTATTATTTTCGTTCCGTACAAAGTTTCAGGCAACATAACCTTACCACAAGGAGTCACCTCTTTAGCCGAAGGACAGTTCAAAGACAGGACGATGCTTACCGGTATAAATACAGCGAATGTACGTGTTCTTCCAAAGGAGGCCTTTTACGGTTGTTCCAGTCTTGCCGATGTTCTTCTTCCTGCCGTTGTCCATATAAACAACTATGCCTTTTACGGTTGCTCTTCAATCAACACTTTAACGATATCTTCAACGGATATAAGTTTTGGCACTTGGGTTTTTGAACAGGCAACCATACAGACCTTTAACTATGCAGGCACTGTGAATGATTGGGCGAACACCACCATAGGCGCATTTAATTCTAATCCGATTAATTGTTCAAATACCGTTATTTTTGCGGGAACGGAATTGTGCGGGGATATAACTATCTCGGGTATAACAGAAATAAAGGATTACACTTTCAGTGGTTCTAAAATTACCTCGCTTACGTTGAGTGACGAAGTTACTGAGATTGGTGACTTTTCGTTCTCTGAAGCGAAAATTACAACGCTTAATTTAGGTAATGGCGTAACAAAGATTGGAGATTGGGCATTTTCGTCTACGCAAGTTACAAGTTTAGAACTTCCGTCAACGCTCACGCACATCGGAAACAATGCGTTTCGGAGAGCAATAATCACGGAGCTGGTACTCCCTGCCAATATTACTACGATAGGTGAATCAGCTTTTGAAAATTGTGAATCACTTACGAAACTTACGATTTTTAACGTTGCGGTAACCATAGGAAAAAACGCTTTCTTGAATACCAACGTTACAGAATTCTATGGTGTTAACCTTCCCGATGGTATTGATGCGAGCAAAATAAAGGTGCTTACACCTGTTGGTGCTACCACTATCGTTAAAAATCAGTATTACAAATACACCTCACTTTCCGAAATAACCATTCCAAATACTGTTACGAATATAGACCATGAGGCTTTTTCGGGACTTACTACGTTGAAGCGTGTTATGTTTGAAGCAAATTCTACCTTAACAAAAGTTGGAAATAAGGCGTTTAGAGGTTGCACTGGTCTTGTAGAGATTGCGTTACCTTATGGTGTTACATCCATAGGAAGTTATGCTTTCGAGAATTGTTCTTCGTTGGTGGAATTTATAATGCCAGATAGCGTTACGGATATTACCGACGGCATTTTGTACAACTGTTCTTCTCTTGAAGTAGCGAAATTCTCGGACAATATGAGTGAATGCGTTGTACCGTTGTTCGGCTGTGGAAAACTGAAAGAGATAACGATTTCTGCTCGCGCAATAAATACTTATACTGATTCTTATTTTGGCGTATTGTTTGCAAAACATGAATTTTCCTATGCATCCTTTGACGGTGCGACCGAAGTACAACACAAACACGGGAATTACACTTATAAATATTACATTCCTTCAGGGCTTGAAAAGATTACGATTACAGGTACCGACATACTGAACAGTAAAGTATTTGAAAATTTGACTATGGTAAAAGAAATTGTCTTTGAAAACGGTCAAACCGCTATCCCTGATCAAGCCTTCGAAAATTGCTCGTCGTTAGA
>JAZUPL010000041.1:0-13508 GCA_045605175.1 Eubacteriales bacterium
AATAAATCTTTGATAGTTGTACCATGCGATACTGCTATTTCATACGGTATTAGCAACTGTTTCCGGTTGTTATCCCGTACTGGAAGGTAGATTGCTCACGCGTTACTCACCCGTCCGCCACTAAATAGATTACCGAAGCAACCTATTCCGTTCGACTTGAATGTGTTATGCACGCCGCCAGCGTTAATCCTGAGCCAGGATCAAACTCTCTAAAAAAATTGTATCTTAAACTCCTATGAGCCTAATATCTTCTTTAGAGCTATTTTGTCTTAGCTTCTTCTTACTTTTTGAGTTCTTTTCTTTCAAAGTGTATTAACGAGATCTCTGCACAACCATTGGCTTTTTACCAATAGTTCATGCTCGAAATTTCATGTTGTTCAATTTTCAATGATCGATGCCCACAGTTGGTGAGCCTATCCATTATACTACATACTTTTTTATTTGTCAAGAGGTTTTTCACAAAATTGCAAATATTTTTTTGTACATTTCATATAATCATTTTTAAAGCATTAAAATCCAAAAAATACCTATAATAATTTCCCCTTGAAAGATTAAAATAATTACAGAGTCGAGCAAGGAGCCACAAGGTTTCTTTGCTTGTGGCTCAATAATATATAGATTTCACAGGAGAAATTAAAATGTCTAAGAACAAGGTAAACATTCCCGAAGCAAGAGCCGCTCTTGACAAGTTCAAGATGGAGGCTGCTAACGAAGTTGGCGTAACTCTTAAGCAGGGTTACAACGGCGACATCACCGCTAAGCAGGCTGGTAGCGTTGGCGGTCAGATGGTTAAAAAGATGGTTGAGTCCTACGAGAACAACCTCAAGTCTCAGGGCTAAGATAATGCAGAATTCATAATGCAGAATGCAAAATTGAGAATTCAAAATCGAATTCAAAGTTAAAGCATAGAATTCCAAATGCAGAGTTCGAAATCGCACAAAGCATTATGACAAAGCAAAATGCCTTATGGTGCGGGCGAAATGACCGTTACCACAAATCCTTTGGCAACAGAGGGGCTGTCGTCATGACAGTCCCCTTTTTTTATTCTGAAGAAAAAAATGCACAGAAAATGCACGTATAGAGGGGTGAAAAGCGGAGGGAGCCGTTTACCTCATCCACCGCAAGCGGTCCCCCGTCTCGCTGCGGCTCGGTCACCTTCGAGGGAAAACAGTTATCAACCGTTTTCTAACACTCCAAGGTCGCTTTGCTACCCAAGGGGGAGGTTGAGAATGCATAATGCAGAATGAATAATGCAAAATTAAAGATATAATTTTGACTAAGTCCTGTATATCTCCCCGCCTTCCACTTTGGGAAAGGTATTGGATCGAATTGCCACTTCGCCATAATTATCACTTGAACAATTTTCATTTTTCAATATTCCTTTTCCCGCCCCTTTTTATCTTTTCCCGTTATTATTCGTCTTGCTCTGCGGTCATCTTTTAGTGATAATGTGTTAGTGAATAAAATGCAAAATATGTCATAATAATGCGAAACGGTTTCGTGAAATAAGCCAAAACTATTATATTTTTTTGTGCATATTGCACACCCTGTTGGGCGAGGAGATTTCGTCATCTGTAACATTTGTATATTTCAGGGGGGTGAAAATTTCGTTTTTAGTCACATAATGACAGGTTGTGGACACATAATAACATTTATTATAATTATTCACAATGTTATAATTTATTATGGTTAATCTTTTTTCTATATAATGTAGATTTTTTTTGGCGAACGTACGCCATATTTATTATATTATTAAATTTATATAGGAGGATACACATGAAAAAACATCTTTTCAAGGTTTTGTCTGCGATACTACTGATTTCGCTACTCTTAAGCGCGATAGTAGTTGCTGTTTCTGCGACAGAGTCCACCGTAAATGCTGATGCTTTTACAAGCGTTATCATGAACGTTGGCGCAAACGAAACCCAAAGAAACCTGACATGGTACTATCAAGGTAACGAGTCAGCAGAGGTTCTTTATTGGAACCAAGCAAACCCCTCGGATGTTAAGGAAGTAAAAGCATCTGATGGCGCTCTAACTACTAAGGAAGGAGATTACTATTCCTACAAGGCAACCCTTAAGGATCTTGACGCGAGATCTACATACGTCTATCAATTGTATGTTGGAGATACTAAGTCCAAGGAATACACCTTCAACACCTATAATTTTGACGGAAAAGACGGTGGTTTCACTTTCGCATTCACTGGTGACCCGCAGGTTAATAGCATCACGGGTTCTGCAAACGGGCAAAGCTGGGTGGATACAGTCTACAGAATCAAAAACAGTGATGTTTTTGGTAATGTATCTTTTATAGTTTCTCCCGGTGATCAGATTGCCAATTGGGACCAAGAGGGGCAATATGATGCTTTCATTATTAATGATTTGTCAACTATTGGCATTTCTACCACTGTTGGCCCTGCTCACGATGCTGTATATAATGGCACTGATACAAAGTCTCAGCTTTACAAAGACCACTATAATCTTCCTAACCTTAGCGACAAATACGGTGTAAGCAACACATCGGCAGACTATTACTACACCTATGGCAATGCTTTGTTTATGCATCTTAATGTAACGAGCAATAACCCCAACGACTTGACAGAGGAAGTTGTTGACGGTCACAAGGCGTTTATGGAAGAGGCGATGGTTGACACCGATTGCACCTGGAATATAGTAGTTATGCACTACTCCTTCTACTCTTACGGTGACCACGCCAATGATTCCATTACCGAGGCATATCGTACCGCATTTGTTCCTGTTTTTGATGAACTCAATATTGATTTGGTCCTTAGTGGTCACGACCACATCTATACAAGAAGTAAGATGATTATCAAAGACAAAGATGGCGACATAGGTACGGTCTCCAACGACAATGTGGAAAACAATTATGTTAAAGACCCCGACGGTACTCTTTATATTTCTGGTGCAACGTCAACAGGTTCCAGTTTCTACTACCAAGAAACCGATATCTATAATCATCTTATTGCTGAAGAAAACGACCAAGACCGCAAGGGTGTAACTATTTTTACTGTCACGGACACCGAACTCTCTCTAAAGACTTATTTCCTTACCGATTTTATGGGCGAATTTGATTTTAACTCAGACATTCAATCTAATGGTAATTATAAATTTAATTATTTTAGCACCTGGAATAACATCGAGCCTGAACTTATCGACGAATTTACTATCGAGAAGACTGTAAAAGAAGAGCCTGAAGAGCCTACTGCTACTGTTACGGTTGACGGTGAAATAACTCCTTACTACGAAAAAGACCTTGGCGTGTTCTTGAGCAACTACAATAAAGACACTTATGCAGGCAAGCAGCTTGTTTTCACCTTGTATTCTGATATGAGCATTGATACACAGCCCGTACTTAACAAACTTTCCGGCGCTACTATCAAGGTTGACCTTGCAGGTACAACCCTTACTGTAAACCAGAGAATACATTTGCAGTCTTCCGGCAGCACCTTCCAACTATATTCCTCCAAGCAAAATGGAAGCATAATCTTCGCTGAAGGTATCCAGCCTAATACCGGACTTAATTTAATTATAGGTAGCAAAGAATATAAGAACGATGCAAACACCACCTACCTTTCCATAGACTCTACATATGCAGATGGTCAAAAACACATTGTTACTATGAGCACCCTCAGTGATGAGGAGGTCTTTGGATTCAAACTTCTTTACACCAATATCATCACGGACTCTAACGGTCTTATCAAACTCCGTGCGGCTAACGATGCTACTGTAACTCTCGATATGGAGATTACCGGTTGCAATATAACCAGTAAAGACCTTATACAAGCCCATTCTTCATTTACTACTTCCGGAAAATTTGGTAGCGACTCCAAAATAGTAGCAACCAATTCTAAATTCACCGGTTCTGGAAGTGTTCGTAACCTCTTTGGTTCGGGCCTTACAGGCCGTTATCTCGGTACTGTGAAATTTAATAAATGCATATTCATCAGATACAACATCAACGGTGATGCAATAAAAGCGGAAAATGTAGAAACCGCTATTACCGTTGACGAAGGTTGTGAATTTACCAACTGTGACAGCACCTTCAATAGCGATAAGACCGGGTTCGCTGCAAGCAACATCTCTGTCGCAGAGGGTTATGAACTTAAAACCGAGGATGGCAAGGTTATAGTTATAAAATCCGAAGCACCTGTTGAGCCCGATGAGCCTGAAGTTCCCGATGGCGTAACTGTCAGAGTTACTGTTGACGGGGAGTTCCATAAAGATTATGATACCACCGAATTCCTCGATATATTTAGCCAGTATAATAATAGCCTATTATACAGTGGTAAAGAAATTGTCTTTACATTTAACAGTGATCTTCAGTTGGGCTCCGACTTCTATTGGGAACATCCTGTTGGCACTACTGTTAAGATTGACCTCGCAAGTCATAAACTTACATTAGCAGGCGGTGCGCCCTTGTGGATGTATGCATCTACTTATACCCTCCAAATCTATTCTTCTGTTCCTGGTGGAGAACTCGAACTTTATAACGGAATTTTAGCAAGAAATAATACACACGGCAAAATCGTTATTGGAAGCGAAGAGTATAAGAACAACCTCACAGTCACTTGTCCTACCGAAAACAGTGAACAACAAATCGTGACTGTACACCAGGATACTGCAGAAGTTACAGTAGAATACCTCTATTGCACAATCTACTCTGCAAGATATGGTCTACTTAGACTCAATGCTATCAACGCAGATACCGTTGTCAAACTCAATGCTAAGATTGAGGGCTGTACAGTACATGGTAAAAACATTATTGACAGAGAAAACTTGGTTGGCACCTACTCCTCCGACTCGAGTATTGTTATAACCGATACTAAATTCGAAGCAATTGACGACACTATTAGCAACTTCTTCGTTGAATCGGCGCTCAGAGACCACTATCTTGGCACCTTGACCTTCGAAAACTGCTCGTTCAACGGTTATTATCTCAACGGCAACGATCTTGCTGGTGGAACTATTATCGTTGGCGCAGGTTGCGAATTTACAAACTCCGGCAAGACCTTCGCTGATGGCAAGTTTACTGCAAGCAATGTATTTATCGCAGATGGTTACATAATTACCGTCGAGGATAACAAAATAGTAATCGCAAAGCCTCTAGCAGTTGAGGCTGATGTAACATGTAGAGTTATCGTTGACGGTTATTACACTGATTACACCGATACCGATTTCTCTAAAATTATCAAAAATTATGCCTCGGTTGATTGCAATAAAATCGTCTTTACACTTTATAACGACATAACTGACAGCATGACCAGTGCTGTCAAGCTTCCGGGTAGTTGCATTATTGAAATAGACCTTTCAGGTAAAAAGCTGAATTTAAGCGATAGAATTCAGGCGGATAATCCTGATACTACGCTATACATTTACTCCTCTAAATCCGGTGGAGAACTCAATGTTACTAATAATTTCGGTTTTGAGATATACAAAAATATGACGCTCGTTATTGGAGCAGATCATGCCACCGACATAAATAATTATGCAGGTTACCTTAAGGTAACTGGGGATGGCGCCTACTTCATGTACTGCAAAGGTGAGAAAACCATCAACTTCAAGTGTTATTACTCCGAAATCACAACCGGTAATTCAAATTACGGTCTTATTACCAACGCATTGACAGGTGATTCGACTATCAATGTTGAATTCGTAGGAAGCACGGTAAATGGTAGAGGTCCTATCTTCACTATTAAGTCTGATAGTGCTAAGACCTTCGATGTAAATTCCACCTTCGTTGCTAAGGATACGACCTTCAAGGGTAATTTCACATTCTTTGCTTCAAACTACGGCACACGCTATAAAGGTACAATAAAGTTTGACGGCTGTACTTTCGATGGTTACAAACTTAATGCTGGTATTATTTCCGATGCTACCATCACCGTTGGAGCAGGTTGCGAATTTATCAATTATGGTGACACCTTCACCGATGGTGGTGCATTCGCCGCAAGCAACATAAAGCTCCCGCTTAACTGCATTTTGACAAACACCGGTTCGTCGATGCTTGTCGTTGATAAGTATGCACCCTTGACAAACATAACCTTGCACTCCAAACTTGAGTACAACGTTTACGTTCCTAACATTGGCGATATTACGCAAATCTTCATTGACGGAAATACTATCCCCGACTTTAACGGCCTTGAAACAGTTGATATTAATGGCGTCGAGTATTACAAGTTGCCCGTTTACCTTAATGTAACCGAGTCAATGCGTGACATCACCCTTCAACTCACTGTTGAATTCGAGGGTGGCAAGACCGGTACAGGTACTTGGACTCTTTCGCTTGCAAGTTATGCAAACGCTCTTCTTGCAGGTGACTACACCGATGTGGAAAAGACCTTAATTAAGGATCTTCTCTCCTACATCAGAAGTGCATACGTCTATGCTAACACCGAGGAAACCGAACAGGTTGTTGCAACCATTAACGGTATAATTGGTGCAGACTATGACAAGACTTCCAAGCCTAACACCGACGTAGAAAAGAAGGAAAATACCACCGGTCTTTACTCCGCGGCTATGGAACTTGGCGATGCTCCTGCCTTCATCTTCTATATTGGCGAGGGCTACACCGCTGAGCAGTACAAGATTCTTGTTGACGATCGCATTCCTGAGTGTGAAGTTATCACCGAGGGTGATCGCACCTACATCAAGGTAACTATGTATGCTTACGCTATGGCAGAAACCGTTACTTACAGCATAGAAGGTACCGACATCAGCGGCGAATACAATATCAGGGCTTACTATGATTATTCAGTCGATTATGGTGATAGCGGTCTTGTAACCCTTATTGAAAGACTGTGGAAGTATTCCGAATCCGCTAAGGCTTATTACGAAAGCCAAAACCAGTGAAAAAGAGGTTGACAAAATGAAAAACAATTACACATCTCCCAGCATTACGGTTGTTGAACTCGATAACACCGATATTTTGACCGACTCCCCCGGTACTGCGTCCTCTGTTATCCGCGGTGAAAACGGTGGTTGGGATTTGGACTAATAACCTAATAATCTTATAGCATCACGCTAAAATAGGTTCGCCCTAAAGGTTGGCATTGTCAACCTTTAGGGCGTTTTTATATAAAAATTCGGATAGCAATTTTTATCAATCAAAAACTTATTTTTCTTGCTTGTGATGCACGCATACATATGCTCAAACTAAAAAAAGAACGCATCTTTCGGGGAAAAAGTGAAAATTCTATCATTATTATAATAAATAAAGTTATTATAAAGACATAAAACGTGTTTTTTTAACAAAAATAGATTTGAAAAGCGATGTTCGATTATCTCAATAGAAGAAACGGATATATATTATAGACATCTTATAGACCTGAATATACTACTAAATCCTCTATAAGTGTGTTCCTGTTTTTACTTTCATATGCCATTTAATTGTAAAATTTTATCTCTTTTATATGGTTATAAATACAGATAATCAACGTTTATATGCCAATTTTGGTGTATAATATTCCGATATTGCTGTATCCAAAACAAGAGAATTGTCCGTAAAATCTACATATTTCTGTTGCGAATTTTCAACCTATTCAAATGGCTTAGCGTTTGTAAAAAGCATAATAAACAAAAATCTGCTCGTTTTTTTGTGCAGTATGCACATGCTACTTTTTTTCAAAATATTTTTATGTATGCATTGTGCATATATTTTCGGGGCTTTTAGTCACAAATTAACATATTATAGACACATATTGACATTAAGATTTGATTTTTCAGGTGCTAAAATATATGATAGAATATTATATAGGCGGTAATATAATAAAATAAAATTGGGAGGAAGTGATAGTTTTTTGTAAATTGCACTTTGTGGTGCATTTTTCGCAAAATCAAAAAAATGTGCGGTGAACCGTACTCCGACACATTGTTTGTATTAAATTTTTTTACTATTTTAGGAGGATACACATGAAAAAGCAGTTTTTCAAGGTATTATCTGCAATTCTCTTGATTTCGCTAATACTTAGCGTAATCTCATTCGCCGTTTCGGCAGCAGATGTCACAGACGCATCTGCTTTCACGAGCGTCGTTATGAACGTTGGTGCAGACGAAACCCAAAGAAACCTGACATGGTACTATCAAGGTAACGAGTCAGCAGAGGTTCGTTATGCAAAATCAACTACCGGCAAACTTCCTGCGTCAGGCTATTCCGTTGCAAAAGCGACCGGAACGGAAACGACCAAGTCTGGCTACTATTCCTACAAGGCTACACTGACCGGCCTTCAGGAAAACTCTACATACGTCTATCGTTTAGTCGTTGGAAATACGGTGTCCAAGGACTATACATTCAAGGTGTATGATTTTGATAGTTTTTCTTTCGCTTTAACAGCCGATCCCCAGGTTAGTTACGAGGGTCACTTAACTGCTTGGACTGATACACTTAAAAAAATCAAAAACACTTCCGAGTTCGGAAATGTTTCCTTCATAGTTTCTCCCGGTGACCAGGTTACCACTTACTCCTCGGAGGATCACTATGACTACTTCACTTCCGAGGAATTGGCAACATTAGGTATCTCTACTACCGTAGGCCCTTGGCACGATGCAGATTACGACCAATCGACCGGCAAGATGCTCCTTGCAGCACCTTACAGAGATCACTACAATCTGCCTAACCTCAGTAATGAATACGGCGTAACCGAAACCACCGCCGACTACTATTACACCTATGGCAACGTATTGTTTATGCACCTTAACGTAACGGATTATAGGAACTTGTCTAATCTTGATCTTAACGCACACGTTTCGTTTATGCAACAGGCAATAAAGGACAACCCCGACTGTGACTGGCAGGTTGTAGTTATGCACTACCCCTTCTACACCTGTGGTGGCCATACTGACGATAGCATTACAAATCAGTATCGTACTGCCTTTGCTCCCAAGTTCAACGAGATGGGCATTGACATCGTTTTGCAGGGTCACGACCACATGTACACAAGAAGTAAGATGATGACCGACGCTACTTCTGTTGCTCCTGACAAGGTAGTAAACAATAAGGTAGTTGACCCTGTTGGCACACTTTACATCGCCGGTGCTACTTCCGCTGCTTCAGAAAATGGTTGGTATGGTAAAAGGACCTCCACTTTCGACGATTTTATCGAATATTTTGGAGATCAGAAACACAAAGGTATAGTAGTCTTTGACGTTACCGACACATCCATTACACTCAATTCTTATTATGTCCATACAACTTCCCCTGTGCTTATCGATACCTTTACTATCGAAAGAACCGACATAGAAGTTAATTACTCCGCTTCGGCTACCGTTGACGGCGAAACTACCTATTTTGACGAGAATGCCAACCTTAGCGAGATTCTTGCTACCTATAATACTGATAAATATAGCGGCAAAGAAATACTCATTGCTCTGGAAAACAACATCTCGCTCGAAGGTGCAGTAGATCTCTCCGCAGCTAACGATTGCACACTCAAGATAGACCTCGCAGGTCATACCTTGACACTTAACGACACGGATAAATTGACCTTGTCCGCTAACAACTTCCATCTTGAGATTTATTCTTCCTCCGACGGTGGCGAACTTGTTCTTGATAACTATATTCAGCCCAAGACAAGCGGCACTATCGTTATTGGTAACGAGGAATACAAGAACTACCTTACTGTAACATCGGCCGATTTCTTTGTAAATATGTCCAATGTTTCTACCGGTACTGATCTTAATGTTAATTTCCTTTACAGCAACATTAACAGTGGCGCTAACGGTCTTCTCGTTCTTAGTGCGAGGGGCCAAAATGTTGCAACAATTAACACCGAAATTACAGGTTGTACAGTAAATGGTACCAATTCGGTAATTCTGTTCAACGCCAGTAATGCTAATGCTCCCGCCTATGGTGGTGTATTCTCCACCGATTCGACTATCAATGTAAAAGAATCGACCTTCGTTAATACCACCAATACGGTTGTTGGCTTCTTCGGAAACGCTAACTTCTCTGACCGTTACTTTGGTAAGGCAACCTTCGAGGATTGCTCCTTCGTTGGTTACGAACTTAACGGTGATTTGATTCTCTCTGATGCCGATGTCAAGAGCACCGGATATTTCCAGACTCTTGTAGATTATGATCCGACAAAGGCTATTACTATTGGTGCTCTTTGCACATTCAAAAACTATGGTAACACCTTTAATAGTGGCAACACCGCCTTTGCTGCAAGCAACATAAACCTTGACGCAAACTCCACTATCAAGGCAGACGGTGAAACCGTAACAGTTGGATACGCAATAGACTATACCGCTAAGGTTACTGTTGACGGCGAGGCATTCTTCCACACCGAAACCAACTTCTACGAAATTCTCGGAAAATATAACACTGCTGAATATGCAAACAAGGAAATAAAGATTACCTTTATTAAGGACCTTGCTACTGTTGCAGATAGTGCTTATACCTTCGAGAAACCCGACAATTGCACCATAGCAATCGACCTTGCAGGTCATAAACTGACAATTGAATCTAATAGCAGACTTATCCTAACATCAAAGAACTACAACTTCAACATTTACTCCTCTGTTGCAGGCGGTTACCTTAATCTTAATGATGGTATTCAGCCCTCCGCAAGTGGTACTCTCGTACTTGGTAGCATCTCGTATAAGAACAACCTTGAGATCTACTCTCCCGATGCAGACCCGACCGGTACTTATGTTGTAGATATTGGTGCTGTTGCAGATGGCACTGTGCTTAATATTAAGTTCCTTTACAGCACTATCAGAGCAACCACCAACGGTCTTATCAAACTTAACGCCGAAAAGGGTGCGGTTGCAACACTTGATGCTGAAATTATAGGTTGCTCTATCAAGGGCAAGCCCTTGTTCCAGTTCAACTCTGATGATGTTCGTGGTGTATATTCGCTTGACTCCAACATTACTATTAAGGATACCACCATTACATCCACCAGCACTTCTCAACGTCAGTTGTTTAATGGTAGTGCTTTTGCAAACCGCTACTTCGGTACTTTCTATTTCGAAAACACCAAGTTTGATAGATACACTATCAATGGCGATGTAATCTACTCGGACAAAGACGTAGATGGTAGCACCTACTACTCCACTTTCGTTGCTGGTTCTAAATACGACCCCAACAAGACCATTATCGTTGGCGAGGGTTGTGAATTTACCAATACAAGCGGCTCTGTTACCACCGACGGCTTCACCGCTAAGAACGTTGTTCTTGCAGATAATTGCCATATTACTGTTGACGGTGAAAAGGTAGTAATTATATACACAGAGCCCGAACCCGAGCCCGAGCCCGAGCCTGAACCTAACGGTACCGTTGAGGTTACTATCGATGGTACTACCGAGGCTCTTACCGACACCGACTTTACCGTTATAATTCATAAGTACAACGCTTCTATGTATGACGGTAAGGAAATACTAATTAAGTTAAATCAAAATGTAACCGCCTTCTCGGAGATTATTTACGACACCACAAGTGGCGCTACTATAAAGATTGACCTTGCAGGTCATACTCTTAAAATCTCCAACAGATTTAACATTCAAAACAGCGGTAACACCTTGTATGTTTACTCTTCCACCTCCGGTGGTACGCTTTCATTGGCAGGTAGCAGCAGCACCTTCCAGCACAACAAGCCCGTAACTATCGTTCTTGGTACTGATGATGTCAACACTCCCGACAAGTACAAGGGCAACCTCACAGTAACTAATGATAGCCAATACTTCTTCTATCCTAACGGTGTTTCCGCGGATTCTACCGTTGTTTACAAGATGTATTACTCCACTATTAGCACAGGCTCTTCCCACGGTCTTTTCAGAAGTGCGGCTTCCGGAGCAATAGCGCTTGATGTCGAAATAGTTGGCTGTACAGTAAACGGTCGCAGCTCTATCTTCGCGCACAACACCGACAAGTCCGGTAGTTTTGGACCCGCTTCTTCGGTTGTTGTTAAGGATACTATTTTCAACGGTCCTGCCGGCACGAATTTCTTCAATGGCAACTTCGAGGGCAAATACACCGGCAAGATGACCTTCGAGAATTGTAGTTTTGATAACTATACCTTCAACTCCGGCATTATACCCAATGCTACAATTATTATGGGTGACGGCACTAACTTCGCTAACTATGGCAACACCTTTGCTGACGGCAAGTTCGCTGCAAGCAATATTAAACTTGCATCCGGTTGTGAAATTAAGGCAGACGGCGACAAGATGGTAATTTTGAATACCGGAGCGCCTGACCAGCCTGACCAGCCCGACGAGCCCGATCAGCCCGACACTCCTGACGTGCCTGTTCAGCCTGAGCAACCCGAAATGCCCGATGCGCCCGTAACTCCTGAGCAACCCGAGACTCCCGACGTGGCTGATGCTCCCGCAGGAACTACGGCTATCGTTACTGTTGATGGACAGAATACATATCACACCGAAACCGATCTGTATGATATTCTCGCCACCTACAACAAGGCGGATTATGAAGGCAAGACCATCAACATCAAACTGGTTGCAGATCTTGACTACACTACCGAGAACAGGAACTACGTTGCTGCAAACATCACTATAAATGTTGCCGGTAAGACCTTGACCTTGAGCAGGAGAATAAATATCCCCGCTAACACCAAGCTGCTTATTTATTCCTCCATCGCAGGCGGTAAGCTTGATATGTATGCAGACCAAGGTTTCATGCAGCTTTACAAGAATTCTGAGCTTGTTCTTGGACACACCAACGAGCAATACAAGAATTTCCTTTCCGTAAGCTCTTCGCAGTATCTTATCTACACCGATACACTTTCGACCTCTTCCACAAATAAGATTGACTTGCTCTACACCACTATCAATTGTGGTAACCACAATCTTATAAGAGTCAGAGGCGGTGGCGAAAGCTCTGCTCCCACATTCCACGTAAATATTACCGGATGTACCATTACGGCAACAGCATCCATATTTAAGTTTAATGCCGGCAGTGGTTCTCTCTCCGCTAACTCTACCGTTTATGCAACCAACACCACATTCACCGGTCCTTCAAGCTCCCAGGGCTTCTTTAACGATGACTTTGCAGGCAAGTTTACCGGTACAATGTGCTTTGCCGGTTGTACATTCAGCAACTTCACCATAAATGCAGGCATTATTCCTGACGCTAAACTTATCTTTGGTGCAGGCTGTAGCTTTACAAGCATTGGCACTACCTTCACAGGCAACTACTTCACCGCTAAGAACAATATGGTTGCTGCAGGTTGCCTTCTCAAGGATGAGGACGGCAAGATGGTAATTGTTTCTACCGAAACACCTGATGAGCCTGACCAGCCCGATACTCCCGTTGATCCTGAGCCTGATGTTCCTGAAATTCCCGAGGGAACAACTTGTATCGTTACAGTAAACGGCGTAGTCGATAAGTATTACACAGAAACCGATTTACGCAAGATTTTAGGTGCATATAACAATCCTGATTATGACAACAAAGAAATCCTTATCACTCTCAATGCAGACATGGTAATGGCTTCTGACATTTGGATTGAATATGTTTCTGCGGTTACTTT
>JAZUPL010000042.1:0-8222 GCA_045605175.1 Eubacteriales bacterium
GGCTCCTCGTAGATAACAAGGTCGCTTATGTGCCAACCGTAGCCGAATTCCTCGCCCAAATACTTATCAATATCATCATACGATAATTGCATTTCATCTTCGTCACACCACTCTGCGCTCCAGTCAAGCCAACAATGCCCATAATCATCGCTTTTTGTTTTGAGTTTACATATCTTATCGCACACAAACTCGCCAATGACTTTGCCACGATTTTCGTATATCCATTCGCCATATGTACCTAAATCCTTAAAATCACCCTGTGTCATATAGATATAACACTTAAACGGCGTTTCCAACTTTGGACGGCTCTTGCGTACCTCAATGGTCTTTTTACCGATTGCTATCTTTTCCACCGACTTGGGCTTTGTGCTAATCAATACTGCTTTCATTCTTCCTCACCTCTTAACATTGCCTCCAACTCTGCAATTCGCTCTTTAAGTTGTTTGACTTCTTCTCTAACTCCTTTGAGTGCTTTATTGGCACAATACAATTCAAATTCCGTTTCTTCCATCTCGGATTGCAAGTGCATTTTATCACTATTTAGCCAATCACACCTATACTTTTTGAGTTCTGCATTCTCTCTTTCCAACTCGTTGATTAAGGTTAGTATATCGACAAAGTTAATACCTGCAAACACAATGTCTTCTTTTCCTACACAAAGCGCACCCTGCTCTATCACATATTTCAACATTCTCTTAATCTCTTTCACTTTTTCGCTGTTCATATCACTCTACCTCCAACAATTCGGGGTTGTCGTGGATATTGCCGATTACTTCATATTCGTAAGTTATAGTACCACTTGCATGCATATCTTGCCATTCAGTAGTCTTTCCGATTTGATGTAATTTATCTTGGTTGATAAACTTATATTGAATACAATAACTTCCTTTATGAAAACAAACAAAACCAATGTATGAATACCCAAACGAAGTGTCGTTAAATTTGACAATATTGCCCTCAAAAATCCTCTTGCCGTTCTTATCGGGCAAGCCCGTGTACTGCCCCACGGTTTCGGGGGCAACTTGTATTCCAAATCCAATAGAGCCTTTTTGTGTGTTTACTATTATATGAGTTCCATTATACATATAATATCCCTCAATCCACTCTCCGTTGTCAACTCGCTTTCCTTCAAATAATATTTCTCTCATTCTTCTTCCTATCAACAACTAAAATTTCACTTCTTATTTCACTTCCCTAAATTATTTCGGGTATTACTGCGTGTATTCTAATGCTCCAATGGTATGGGTCGGTTGTTGTATTTTCGGTTTGTTCCACCAAATAAACTACTTCGCTACCTGTATAAACATAGTGCATTTTGTATTGATTAGGTGCAGTCATAATAATTATTGCCAATTCATCTGCCGTACTATCTTTAATGCTCAAATATCCTTCTACTTCAAGAAGTATTTTGTCACTTCGCAAATTGATTACCGTGACTTTTCTATACGTTTCAAAATTGTCACTTTTCTTTGACACATTGTATTGAACTATGGAAGCATCATTACACGCGCTAAACAAAC
This sequence comes from Eubacteriales bacterium, assembly GCA_045605175.1. Taxonomy (GTDB): domain Bacteria; phylum Bacillota; class Clostridia; order Oscillospirales; family CAG-272; genus UBA1740. The sequence continues at coordinate 1,521 of JAZUPL010000042.1, forward strand.
ACACACTCAAACATATTACTACCACTAACATAAAACACATTATTATCTTTTTCATCACTCTACCTCCTAATGTGCGTTGCGCATTGCTTCATATAGTTCGTCAGACCTGTCGCCTTGTTCGTACTGCTTCAACATTCCGTTACACTCCGCAACATAAAAGAAACCCATAGGAAGAAGTTGCGCTTCCAATTTCAAAGCTTTGACATTTTGTACAGCCGCTTCCCATTCTTCCTCCGAATGCCCTCCCTGCTCCTTTGTTATTTGTTCAATCCACTCTCGTATAGTTTTTCCTTTGTATTCAGTATCGAGAGCTTTTTCTACTATCACATTTTTCAATTCATCAATCATTCTTCTACCTCCACGCCGAATTGCTTGGCGACTATTTCTAATTTGGTCAATAATAAGTCAAGGAATATAGGCGATTTCTTATCAAAAGGTCTAAAATAGTCGTTTACTTCGCTCAAAATCTTCTCTGCCGTTTCCTTGCGTGCTTGCTTGTATCTATTAGTGTGTAATTCATTTAATTCGTCAATTCTGCGTTGTAAACATTTAATGAATGCCTTCGTTATATCGTTTTGCTCTTTGGTTAGCACCACCGCACCTTCGTCAACCTTGCGATAACGTGCGTTGCAAAGGGTTTCGGCTATTTCCTCTGCTATATGGTCTACACGGTTTTCGTCAATTTGTACACAATCATAGTCAACATCTATGTATGAATTGTCAGCAATAGCATTTTTAACTACAAGTATAATTTCATCAATCATTTTTCGTTCGGTCATTGTATTCACTCTCCTACACCACCCAGTCCGTATAAAACGACTCGTACTCAATCTCCGCCTTTGCTCTACGCTCGGTAGCCTTGACGGTGCCACGGTATTCCTTGAATTGCTCTTGCAACTTTCGTCTTGCTCTCGAAACGCTTTGCAAACTTGGAATCGTTCCGTTGCGTACAAGCGTGAAAACCTTTGTCAACGGAGTTTTCGCACTAATCCCAAGCAGTTCAAGCACCGCCAAGTACAACACATTATCGTCATCTCGTGCCTTTTTATTGTCCTTCAATACCTTTTCTGTGATTCTATTTACCTTAAACAGTTCCATAATGCCTCTCTTTTTAATTTTTAGCCACCTTTTGGCGGTTTTATGGCGGTCTTTGAGCAAATACTCGATTATTGCAATTCCGTTTGTTTTTGCCCACTCAAAATGCTTAGTAGCACCGATGGGGTTTCTCGCTTGTCGCAGAACACGAATGATACGCCGTATGAAATGGTCAACTCGTCCATCATTTTTAGCAAGTAGCCACCGCTAATTCTCGTGTGGGGGTTTCGCCATTGTTTAAGTTTCTCACGGCTTTCCACCCTTTGCTCGGTTAGCACTACCAACTTGATTCCGTCCTTGTAGCACTTGCTATACTTCTTGTGGCTTGCTCTTTTGTCTGCGTACAAATCGCCCGACAGTTCAAGCAATGATTGTTTAGTGTCTACGGAGATTGTCCCAAGGGGGAACATATAGTCCCCCACATTTAGGACCTCTCTTTTGATTGCAATACCGTGTTTGTCGCAATACCGCTTAATGTTATTGTGTTTACCTACCTTATTCCTGCTATCCTCTATAAGTACCTTAGAATGGCAGGTCGTCATCGTCATAGAGCGAGGTGCCGTCAATCAATGGCGCAGGTGCCACACCCTCACCTCTCTTTACTACGTCATAATCGTATACAATGAATGAGTAGTATTTCTTGTTTTCTCCGTTGCTCCCCTTGACAAACTTAGTGCTAACGTCAACGCTTTTCAAGCAAAGTCTATCTCCTGTGCAAATGGGGTCTGCCTCGCTTTTCTTTCGTGCGTCTGCGTAGAACAAGCAATACTCGGTAAACTCGCACACATACTGTCCGTCTTGCCCCTTTCTCCTAATAGATAGTTTGTACTTTGTAAATCCGTGGCTCGTGTTAATGTCCTTTACTGTTGCATAACAACCATTCTTAAATGCCATACTACTACTCCTCTATGAGTGCTCTTTGCACGTCATTGTTCACGTCATCGACCCTCGTGTACACACCATTCACGTCCTCTACTTCTTCGGCGGTGAGGTAGCCCATTGCAAGCGCAGCGCACTCGGTACGCATAAAGAACGCGGCGGCTCGGTATTTGAGCATAAGTTCGGTCATAGATTCCCACTTTGGGTTGCGACCGTACCAGCCCTCTGCCTTTGCCATCTTGACGGTGACGGTTACGCCCTTGACAATGTTGCCGTCCTTGTCCATTGCCTCTAAGTAGAAGCCCCACGAATCTCGACCATACTCGCCGACCTCAACATATCTCGTGCTACGGTATCGACCGCAACTGTCAACCATGGCCTTGCAAGCCGTGCCTTTCCAAGTGAAGTTGCCCTTGACAATCTGACTATTTTGCATAACCGATACAGGGCTAAGACCCATTCGATTTGCAATGTCAATAGCAACCACGCAGTTTGCAACTTTGCCCTTGTATGCCTCGGGTACAATCTCGCTGCTTGCCAACAACTTTGCCATTCTTTGGATAGTTTCAAATCCTTCTACCGAGCCAAACGCTACGAGAGAGGACGGCTCTTTCGGTGCTACTTGTGCTACCGCTAATGGCGTTTCAACCGCTTCAATGTCACTCGATGACCCCATAATGATTTCTTGATTTTCCATAAATACCTCCTATTATTCGTTCAATGTTGCCCACGCAGGCAGGGTTACGGTGCCAATATCTCCGTCCTTGCCGTTGTAGGAGTACCAATTATTCGTTTCCTTGCAATAATGTAGTGTGCCAATATAGTATCTAAATAGTGCCTCACCGCGTTGCATAATGCTTTCGTCAACTCGTAGCACATTCGTAAGGTACGGCGCGGTCTTTTCTACGGCAACGAAGTAAAACTGTATCTTGTCCATAGGAATGCCGTACAAGAGCGAGGCTCCGTAGGTGTACATATATGCTTGTAAGTCATACGAGTATTTTACTATATCCCTTGCAAATGCACCAGTTTCCGCGCTCCGTGTAGATTTTAGGTCAACAATGATAAGCTTGGTGGATTCGCTATTCAAGGGGCGCACAATGTCGGGTCTAATCTTGCACTTTTCGCCAGTCATCTCGTCCACGAAGTAGATTGATTGCTCGGCGGTGCCTTTGAGCATAGCCTTTGCGTAGGGGTTGGCAAGTAGGCTCTCGCGCATACCCATTGCCGTGTCATACTGCTCTTGGGTGATAATCGTCTTGTCTGCGTTTGCTTCCAGGAAGTCATTGTAGATTTGCTTGCCTTCCTTGTATCGGCGGTCTACCATCGGTGCCACCGCAAACTCGCTATCAAAATCGTCAAATTCTAACACCAGTTTGTGGAATGCGCTACCAAGTGCCATATCTTCCGTCTGCACCGAGGGGTTGTTCTCTGCCCAAATGAAGTAAGCAGGACAAGATTGCATTTTAGCAAGGCGCGACTTAGTGATATATTCCTTATCTGCGTGATATGCCGCGTTTGGCTCGGTCTTACTAAATGTCGTACTCTCGCTCATCTTTATCCATCTCCTTTCCGTCATCGTAGTACGCGAAGTAGATAATCTTTTTCCCCAATGCCTTAGCGTACTCTAACTCAATACAACAGTCCACGCTCTCTTGCCACTGTGGTAGCATAAGTACACAATCGCAAACCGCAATCACGTCCAACTTCACCTTCCGCAGGTCGCTTTCGGACAACGTGTCAACGAGGTCATAGTGCAATCGCAGGCTCGCAATAGGCTTGTAGCCGTGTAACCGCAACCAACCGTCTGCATACACAAATCGCCGTGTTGTTTCCACCCTATCGTTCGTGATACTTCCACTAATGTATGTAATCATTTCTTATCCCCCCTACGCTTAATATCATAGTACATTCCGCTATATGCTTTTGCCAAGTCCTTGTTGTCGTCAAGGTATCGACCAATGTTCTCGCTCATAGCAGAATTGTGGTCATATAGTCTGCGCTTTACCTCGGCAAGCAGAATCTCGTTGATTTCTTCATCGGTCAGTATGCTCTCCACAAGCCCATTGATAAGTACAAGGTCCGGTGATTGCTCGCCTAAGAACGCTGCAAACTCTACGCGCTCATTCTCTCGATACTTGTTGAACAAACGCTCCGTACACTCGGCGCAACAATCGCAATCGTCAAGCATATCTCGCGGGAATGCCTCATCGCACACCATACAATACTTCGGCTCCTCTAAGTTATAACTGCCACATGTGCCACAATAAGGGTCGTGTCTGCTATCGTATGGGTCATAGTGATAATTTGAATCCACCCACACAGTCGCACCACAGTCCGCACATACCATCATATCCATCTCTCGTTCCATTCTACACTCCCTTTTTCACCCTCACCACAATCTCGTGGTTGACCACTACCGCCTCGTAGGTAATCTTATCGCCTACCTCGATTTTTAGTAGTTCTCGCACCGCTTTCGGCACGGCTAACATTCTGTTTTTCTGTAAAGTGCTTTCGCCAATTTTCTTGTTTTCCATAGGTACCTCCTGTTTCTATTATACCACAAACGCAATGCGATTGCAATATATTTGCCAAACATTTTTATGAATTTTCTTCAAGTTCTTGGCGTAGGTGCTTGATATATTCCTTGTGTATATCCTTTTGAATGAATACATTTTGGCGCGATACTCCAAACTCTCTTGCAATTTGGGAGAATGATTTATCGCCTTTGGCAATGGCTTTGCACAGAGCGATGGTGCGCGGATACCGTGGTTTCCACTCGCCGTTTATTTTCGGCGCGACACCGTATACTTTTGCCCACCGACTAACCGCGCTCGGCGCGACTCCGTGTTCCTCGGCAATGGTGGTTTGGGTACCGCAACCTTCCGCCCATTTTTCCGCCGCCATTTTTTGCTCTTGCGTGAGTCCAGACCTGCGACCTTGCCTTCTTTTGGCGACGCCGCTTGCGGTAACAACATTATAAACGGTAGGCGTTGAAACGCACGTCATATTCGCCACCTCTCGCAGTGTCATACCACGGCTATATAGTTGTACTATCAGTTTTTTAGTGCTTGAATCAATCTTTTTTGGCATAAAATACCTCCCTCTCTAAAATATCCCACTCGCCACTCTCTGTGTTGAATGCGCTTCTTGTAAAAATATACTCGTTTTTCTTTCCGATGGAAGTGCCCACTTGATTATCTACGGAGTACCGCACCAATCTCCCTCGCACTATTTCCTCGCTTTGCCAAACCTCGAAGTAGTACCTGCGCCGTTTATCATCGTATAACCGCCGTGTGAGCTTGTACTTCTCGATTAACATATCCAGTCGTTTATTCATCACTAACTCCTTTTCACTAACGCTATAAGCGCAAATATAAGTATAAGTAGCACTATCATAGTACGCACCCCATAAATGCACGCCATTCTTCGTCCGTGGCAATTAACAGTATGTAGAGCGCGCGCTCCTCTTTCGTCATCTCCAAACCAAGTATTGCTTTTGCTTTGATTGCTCGTTTCATTCTTTCCGTCATCTCACTCCTCCTCACAATGTGCTGCTATCACCTCTACCGCCGTTTCAATGGACTTCAAGCTCTCTCGCGCGGCGGCTATCTGCTTGTCAAGGGCATCGCGGAGGAGCCGAAGTACCATAACGAAAAAGTCTAATTCATCGGCAATCGCCTTCAACTCGTTGCTAAATCTGTTCATTTCCATATCGTTCTCCTAACTATTGCATAATTGCCTTGATATACTCAATCGCCAATAGGTACTCTTTGCGGTACTGCTCGTTGTCTGCGTGGGTTTCGTTTACTTTTGCCTCAAACTCGTCTATCGTGCCGAAAAAGCACCCACAGCGCACATAGATACCGCTTGCCGTCTTGAAAAAGTAGGTACAGCCTTTGCGTGAGCCTATGCGGTCAATTTTAATCACACTCTCGGCAGGTTCGGATAGCCCCTCAAAAAAGAGGGTGTTTTCTAAGATGCACCACTCGGCAAAACTACACCACTCGGCAAAACTACAACGCTCACCAAAAAAACAACCAACGCCAAATCCACACGCATTGCTAAAAGTGCAACGCTCGGCAAAACGGCAATACTCGCCAAAAGTGCACCGCAAGCCAAAAGTGCACCGCTCTCCAAAACTGCACCTCTCTCCAAAACTGCAATATAGGTTAAAACTACACCGCTCTCCAAATTCGCAAAAATCGCCAAAACTACAACACGGGCTAAAATTGCAACGCTCTCCAAAAGTGCAACACCCTCCAAAAAGGCAATACTTGGGGAACTCCTCAATCTGCGTATAATCACCGCTTGGGCAAATCAACCACCCGCACTCGCCGCGCTCAAATGTTTCCAAATCCTTTTCTGTGTATCGTTCCATAGTATGTATATACCTCCTATATCTCGCTATAAATCTCATCCGTTGTAGTGTTGCGCCCACGGTCATCGAACAGCACATAAGCATTCAATCGTTTCCGCGCAAATTCCAAAAGTTCGCTCTCTTTGTGCCCCATATAGTACACCATAAGACCAATGATAGTGTAGATTGCCGACCTTGACTCCGTGTAAAATGGGTCATCTTTATCGTGCCAAAAGTTCGCCATTGTCGCGCACTGCACGTCAATCTCCTGCTTCAAAATCTCTGCGTTCAAAGTCTTTCTAAATCTCATACATTCCTCCCAACTTAGGCATTCGCCTGGTATCTCTTTAATTCGTGCTTATATAGTA
>JAZUPL010000043.1:0-2305 GCA_045605175.1 Eubacteriales bacterium
TATCAAGTTTCTTCCTTTCCTTCGAGGATATCACCGCTTTCAAATTCTCGTGGGGAGCGATACTTGTGCTTCTGGCAACTCTCTGTTGGGGTCTTGAAAACAACTGCACCAAGAATCTGTCAAGCAAGAATACGTACCATATCGTATTTCTAAAAGGCATCTTTTCGGGACTTGGCTCTTTAATCGTTGCTCTGTGCCTGGGAGAGCAGTTTGTCGGTGTTGGATACCTCGCACTCGCTCTTTTGCTTGGCTTCGTTGCATACGGACTCAGTATATTCTTTTACATCAGAGCACAAGGAATTATCGGAGCAGCCAAAACAAGCGCATACTACGCAGTTGCACCTTTTATCGGTACGCTCTTGTCATTTATTATCTTCAAGGAAAAACCAACGTGGGCGTATTTTCTAGGTCTTGCTATAATGATTTTGGGAACAATTATAGTTGTTATTGATACCCTGGCAAAAAAGCACACGCATACCCATAAGCATACCGTAACACATACACATGACGGCTCAACTCACTCACATACGATTGAGCACGAACACGAGCATAACCATTATTTAACCGACAAGAAGCATCGGCACGTTCATAAAACAACTGAACTGTGTTAAAAACAAATTCCAATCTATGAAAAAACATATTGCTAACATCATTACGGGAAGTAGAATTGCATTTAGTTTGCCGCTTCTGTTCATTCCTTTATCATCGGCTTGGTTTTACATACTATATTTATTTTGCGGATTTACCGATATGATAGACGGAACGATAGCGAGAAAGACGGGTGCGGTTAGTAATTTTGGAGCAAAACTTGATACTGCCTCTGATTTCGTTTTTATGGCAGTATGCGTAGTTAAACTGTTGCCTATTATCAACCTTTCCAATTGGTTATGGATATGGATAGCCGTTATAGCAATTATTAAGGTTATCAATATTGTTTTGGGATTTGTTCTCAGAAAGAAACTCGTGTCTTTACATACGGTTTTGAACAAAACTACGGGATTGTTGCTCTTTCTTCTGCCATTGACATTACAATTTATTGTACCCACATATAGTTTTCCGGTTGTATGTACCATAGCAACAATTGCTGCGATTGGGGAAAGCTACTATATTATAATGGTAAATGACAAATAAGAATTTGACGGAGATTAGATATGCTTGAAAAGATGGCTGATTTTTTTGAAAATAGATTAGATGGATACGATGAACATATGATGACCAATATTGAAGCGGCAGACGAGTTCTATCCCTTTACAGCGAAGCAGTTGCCGACTACCGAAAACTGCTATATACTTGATTTGGGATGTGGCACGGGATTGGAGTTAGAAGAATACTATCCGCTAAATCCGTCCGCAAAGATAACGGGTGTCGATTTGTCACAAGGAATGTTGTCGGCTCTGAAAAAGAAATTTGCCGATAAAGACATTACTTTGATTTGCGGTTCCTATTTTGATGTACATTTTGGTATGTCCTTGTTTGATAGTGCGGTATCGGTGGAGAGTTTGCACCATTTCACAAAGGCCGAAAAAGTCCCTTTGTATGCCAAACTGCATAGAGCATTAAAAGACGGTGGATATTTTGTACTGACGGACTACTTCTCTTTGACTGATGAAGAAGAACAGATGCACCGACAAAACTTGAGTGAATTGAAAACAGAGCAAGGAATTTCAGATGATGCGTTTTACCATTACGACACTCCTCTTACTGTAAAACACGAAACAGAAGCACTTCTTGAAGCAGGTTTTTCTTCCGTAGAGGTGCTGAAAAATTGGGGTGCGACTTATACCATAAAAGCAGTTAAGTAAATTCCAATTTGTCGAGCAGTTAATAAGTAAGGGGCTGACGCAAAACTAACCGTCAGCCCTAAATATTTGCGGTGCAGTAGGCGATTGAAACACTAACTGAATAACCAACGAGGGCAGACGATTTTTTCGTCAGCCCTCAATTTTTGAGTCACACAGTCAAAGAAAAGGATTATTATAGCTACTGTTATTTTTTCTTTGCCATTGTCAAATAAAGCATTACGGTAAATATCGCACTTGCGGTACAGGATGCGAGCGAGCTGAGCCAAACGCCGTTCAGCTCAAGAAAGGGCGTAAGAATAAACAATGCGGCAATCGGAAATACGAGCGTTCCGAAGAAGGATGTGAGCATCGAGCGTGCAGGGCGTTCAAGTGCCGTGAAATAGGACGAGAAGCACATATCCACCCAACCTGTAAGATAAGGGAGCGAGAACAGCTTCATACCGATAATGCTGACCGAGAGTAACTCGGTATCCTCGGGCTTAACGAATAAGGGCGCAACGTAC
>JAZUPL010000044.1:0-16930 GCA_045605175.1 Eubacteriales bacterium
GGTATTAAACTTAAAGGTGCCCTAACCAGCTTTGGAATAAAGGTTGAGGGGCGAAAATGCCTCGATATCGGTGCATCGAGCGGTGGATTTACCGATTGCTTGTTAAAACACGGAGCATCTCACGTCATTGCCGTAGATTCAGGGGGTAGGGCAGCTGGTACACAGTATTGCCACCGACCCAAGAGTTACGGTTAAGGAGCACTACAACGCAAGATATATGAAAAGAGAGGATTTAGAATATCTTCCGTCGCTTGTTGTTATGGATGTTTCCTTTATCTCCGCAACATATATTATTCCTGCAATTGCCGAGGTAACAGAGCAGGGGGCTGAGTTTGTCTGCCTTATAAAGCCACAGTTTGAGGTTGGCAGAGCAGGACTTAGCAAGGGGGGAATAGTCAGGGATGACAAAGCCCGACTATCAGCAGTAGAAAAGGTCATAGCCTTTGCCGAGAAAGAGGGATTCAGACTTCGAGGGAAAATCACCTCCCCCATACCCGGTGGCGACGGAAATATTGAATTTCTCGCTCATTTTGAAAGAATATGACGGAGGTGTTATGAAAAAAGCATTAATAATACCAAATTTGAATAATGATAAGGAGCACTATATAACGACAAGAGTTGTCGAGAAATTGACCTCTGTTGGAATAACGTGTTATATAGATGATTGGGTTGCAAAAATCGACCGAGCGATTGGCTATCACGGACTTATACCTGACTGTGATATGGTTATTGTAATCGGTGGTGACGGCTCGGTCATAGATGCATCAAAATATGCCGTTGAAATGGATATTCCCCTGCTCGGCGTAAATCTTGGAAAGGTGGGATATCTTACCGAGGTAGAGCCTGACTTGCTTTCCGTTCTCGAAAGACTCGCCGAGGGAGAATATAGGATAGTGGAAAAGATGCTCCTCTGTGCCCAAAAGGGGGAGGAGGTCATAGACAGGCTTGCTGTAAATGACGTGGTAATATCCCACGAGAGTTATCTTGGAATTGCCGACTTTTGGCTTTCCGACTCTAACCAAAACAGTTTACGATATAGGGCTGACGGAATTATTCTCTCGACACCCCAAGGCTCTACTGCCTATTCGCTTTCTGCGGGCGGACCTGTCATGGCACATAATGTTGAGGGGATAATTGCTACTGCAGTTTGCCCGCACTCATTTTTTGATAGAAGTGTGGTTTTTGATTCGGGGGAAATGCTGAGCGTTTCAAACGGCTCGGACAGCAATCTGAATATAAGCATTGACGGCAGACTCGTGGGCGCTCTTCTACCGGGCGAGTCTTGTACGGTTAGTAAAGCAGAGAAAAAATTAAAAATGATAACATTCCAAGAAAACAATATGTTTTCAAATCTGTTTAGGAAAATGAAAATATTGGAGGACATTAAATAATGAAAAACGCAAGACAGACAAAAATACTCGAACTTATTGAAATTTACGAGATTAGCACCCAAGAGGCTCTTATCGAAAAACTTGCCGAGAGTGGCTTTGCCGCTACCCAAACTACAATATCAAGAGATATAAGGCAACTCAAGTTGATAAAAGGACCGACAGGAAGAGGCACTTACAAATATGTTGCACCCACACCCAAAAAGGATATGGCTCCTGTGCACAACTCTGCTCTTGCAGATGCAGTAATCAGTATTGAATCTGCTCAAAATATAGTAGTAGTAAAAACTCTTGCAGGCATGGCAAACGCAATTGCGGTGTGTATTGATACGATGCAGGTGGCAGGTATTGTCGGCTCGGTTGCGGGTGATGACACGATTTTGTTTGTGTTCAAGACCGCTGATATTGCATATTCTGCCAGTATAGAACTTAAAGAAACCTTCAACAACTGATTTTGATGATATTGAAAGGAGAGCGTATATGCTTCGCTCCTTACATATTGAAAATATAGCGGTTATCAAGTCCTCTGACATTGATTTTACCGAAGGATTTACCGTACTTTCGGGCGAAACAGGTGCAGGAAAATCTATTATAATTGATAGCCTGAATCTTCTTCTTGGCGCAAAGGCAGATCGTGAACTTATTCGCACGGGCGAAAGCGGATGTATGGTAAGCGGTCTGTTTGGCGAACTTTCCCCCTCAACTGTGGAGTTGCTTGCAGACTCTGGAGTTGCTCCCGACGAAGAGGGAAACATCTTTATACAAAGGTCGTTCACCTTGGACGGTCGCTCGTCTATCAGGATAAACGGCAGAGCAGTTAACCTCTCGTTGTTAAAGAACATATCCCATAGGCTTGTTAGTATTCACGGGCAGAGTGACACGGGGGAGTTGTTAGAGCCGTCAAAGCATCTTGAAGTGCTTGACCTGTACGCAGGTAATAAGGAACTTTTAACCCAGTATCTTTACGCTTTTTGGGAACTTGAAGAATTTCGAGAGCAACTCGATGCTATCAAGAATAAGGAGCGTGAGAGAGCACGCCTTATGGAGATACTTGAATATCAGATTAAGGATATCGACTCACATAAACTTGTAGATGGAGAAGAGGAAGAACTGCTCGAAAAGAGAATTCAACTTCGTAACAGTGGCAAAATCAGTAAAAATATCGATTTTGTATATCGGGCATTGAAGGGTAGCGAAAAGGGAAGCGTATCCTTCCTCGTTGACAGGAGCATTGCAGCCCTGTCCCAACTTACCTCAATGATGCCGAGTTTTGCTGCTGCATCAACAAGACTCAATAATATTCTTTGCGAGGTTGAAGATATAGCAGAAGAGATGTATTCGGTGCTTGAGAGTTTTGAGGGTGATCCAGAACAAATGCTCAATAATATCGAAAACAGGCTTGCTAAAATCTCCAGAATGAAGAAAAAATACGGTGCAACCGTAAAGGAGATTATAGCCTTCCGTGAGCAAGCAAAAGCAGAATACGATGCTCTTTACAACCTGGATTCTGTAAAATTTGAACTCACCAAAAAAGAGCGGGCGGCTTATCAAAGAGCAATTGCCCTTGCTGACAGACTTCACCAAAGGCGCGTTGAAGCGGCAAAGGAACTTGAAGCGAAGGTGAAAGAAACACTTGAATTTCTTGATATGCCGGGCGTGGTATTTTTCACCTCGATAAAAGAGGATTATGAGAACGAGGACAGAGTGCTTTACAAGACAGGCGGCGATTCTGTCGAGTTCTTTATTAGCGCAAACAAAGGTGCTGAGGCGCAGTCTATATCCAAAATAGCATCTGGAGGTGAACTTGCCCGTATAATGCTCGCACTCAAGAGCGTGCTCGCAGACCGCGAGGGCGTTGGCACTCTGGTCTTTGACGAGATAGATGCAGGCGTTTCGGGTAAGACCGCAAGAAAGATAGGCATAAAAATGCAGTCACTTACAGAGAACTCTCAGGTATTTTGTGTTACACACAGTGCGCAAATTGCCTCGCTTGGTGACGTTCACTATCTAATCAAAAAGAGGGAAATAGGTGGATCTACCGAAACAAGTGTCCTTTCGCTTGATTATGACGGACGGGTAGAAGAACTTTCGAGAATACTTGGCGGAATAAATGTCACAGTTTCGCAGCGTCAAGCGGCGATAGATTTGCTGAGCGGTAAAGATTAAGTATAAATGTATTCCCCACTTGTTTCGTTTCTTCAAGATGAGAAAATACATTTTGTAAAAAATCATTCGTTAAAACAAGAAAATACCGCGAAAATTGATACAGTGGCAGACCTCTCGGTTTACCCCTCGACAGTAAACGAATTGTTAGAGGTTTATAGAATTGTTAAATCTCTCGGTGTCAAATATGTCACCGTGGGTAATATGAGCAATATCATTTTCAGAAAGTCCGAATATTACGGTGTTGTTATTCATACCACAAGGCTGAATAACTATTTAATTGATGAGAATATATGCTCCCTCCTTTCTGGTTGCTATTTATCCACAGCAATACGAAAAATGCGGGAGTGCGGATATGGTGGAGCAGAGGCTCTTGTTGGTATTCCCGGCACTGTTGGTGGAATGATTTGCTCAAACGCAGGTGCGTTTGATTTGGAAATTTCGGATATTCTTTTGGATACCGAGATCTATGATACTTGGGAGGATCGCACTATCAGGTTAACGAGGGATAAACTTGGCTTTTCGTATAGAAACAGTATGTTTTATAATACGGATAGGTTTTTGATTTTGAATGCCAGAATATCGCTTGAGCCGACCGAGGCAAGTGTGATAGAGGAAAGAATAGCCTTATTCAGAGAAAAAAGAAAAAACACCCAACCAAACGAACCCTCTCTTGGTAGTGTTTTCAAGAGAGTAAACGGTATTGGCGCTGGCTATTATATCGACAGAGCAGGGCTTAAAGGAACAAGGATTGGTGGTGCTATGGTTTCACCCCAGCACGCAGGCTTTATAGTTAATATGGGGAACGCCACGGCAGAGGATTTTCTCCTGCTGGTAAGCATAGTAAAAGAAAAAGTATATAGCGAATTTGGTATTCATTTGGATACCGAGATAAAAATAATCGATTAGGAGTTTATGTTTTGTCCTTTTCATCCGAACAAAAAGCACAGATTATCGAATCAGTGATAAAAGAGTCCTGTTGTCGCAGATGCTTTATTCAAGGCATACTTGCCGCTAAGGGCAAAGCAGACGGCAAAAGTGTTGAAATATCGGTAGATAAACAGGAAAACGCAGAATTTATTGCAGGGCTTATTGAGGAGATTTATTCAAAACGCCCGAAGATTTTCACGGCACAAAACGGAGGCAGACGCAGACTGATGCGTTTTGAGAGTCCGAGTGCGGTAAAATATATCACATCATTCTTAGGGGGCGGCAAGCCCTTTGCAAAACAATGCGAACAATGTCGCTCACACTTTTTAAGAGGTCTATTTTTCGCTTCGGGCAGACTTTCCGACCCAAGCAAACAGTTTCTTCTTGAGTTTTCGGTGGGTGACAGAGCCGAGCAAATTTCTGCCTTTTTTGTAGAGTGTGGCGTAACACCCCGCATTTCAAACAAGGCAAATGAAATAATAGTTTACTTTAAGCGTGGCGAGGATTTGGAAGATGTTCTGGCACTCGCAGGGCTAAATTCTGCCGCTTTTGCCGTGATGAATACTATTATAAAAAATCAACTTCGCAATAATGTAAACAGAATAACCAATTGCACCACAGGTAACATTTCAAAGGCGGTGCTTGCCTCGATGAAACAGATAGTTCTCATTGAGGAATTGATAAAGAAAGGACTTATATCTCAATTGCCCGACGAACTTGCAGCAACAGCACGGCTTCGTCTTGAACACAGGGACTTGTCCCTGTCACAGTTGGCGGCCCTTACCACTCCGAGAATTTCAAAGCCGGGGCTATCGCACCGACTTAAGAGGATAACCGAGATGGCAGAGTCGCTTCTTGAAGGCAAAACAGAGAGTATTTAAGATATTAGGAGAAAACTATGGGGGATTTTGTACATCTGCATCTTCATACCGAATACAGTTTGCTTGACGGTGCAACCAAGATATCAAGTATAGCAGACAAAGCCCTATCCCTCGGACAGGATGCAGTAGCAATTACCGACCACGGTGTTATGTACGGTGCTGTTGAGTTTTATAACTCGCTTAAAGCAAAAGGCGTAAAGCCTATTATCGGTTGCGAGGTATATGTTGCTCCGCGAGGACGTTACAGAAAAGAGGGTAAACCTGATATGTCTGGATACCACCTCATTCTGCTTGTAAAGGACAAGGTTGGTTATCGTAACCTGTGTTATATGGTGTCCGAGAGCTTTATCAGCGGACTTTATTCAAAGCCTCGAATAGATATGGAACTTTTGTCCTCTCACCATGATGGATTAATATGTCTGTCCGCTTGTATAGGAGGAGAAATTCCGCAATACATTCTTGAAGGAGATATGGCAAAAGCCGAAGAAAAGGCGCTTGAATATAAGGAATTGTTCGGTGATGATTTCTATCTCGAGGTGCAAAATCACGGAATGGACGAAGAGCGCAGGGTGTGCTATGCATTGAAGTTGATTTCTGAAAAATACGGCATTCCTCTTGTGGCAACCAACGACGTGCATTATCTTGAAAAGAGCGACGCGGACATACAGGCCACAATGATGTGCATACAGACTAACAATGTTATAGCAGACGGTCGTCCCTTCGGCTTTGAATCAGACGAGTTCTATTTTAAGAGCACCGAAGAGATGCGTGCTTTGTTTTCCGCCTTTAACGGTGCGATAGAGAACACTGCAAAAATAGCCGAAAAATGCAACTTTGATTTTGAGTTTGATAAACTGCACCTGCCCGACTTTGAGCCCGAGGGAGGACTGACGCATAAGGAAAAACTTCGTCTTGACGCCTACTCCGGTTTTGAAAAGAGGGTAAAGGACGGACGGTTTGACTTTTCCCGTAACGATAGGTCGGTTTATGAGAGCCGACTTGAGTATGAACTCGAAGTCATAGACAAAATGGGCTTTAACGCTTATTTCCTAATCGTAAGCGATTTTGTTGCATTCGCAAAGGGCAAGGATATACCCGTAGGCCCCGGGCGTGGCTCGGGTGCCGGCAGTTTGGTAGCCTTTTGTATAGGAATTACCGACGTTGACCCGATAGCCTTTGACCTTCTTTTTGAGAGATTTCTTAACCCCGAGCGAGTTTCTATGCCCGATTTCGACATTGACTTCTGCTATAATAGAAGAGAAGAAGTTATTGACTATGTAAAGGCGAAGTACGGTGAGGACAGGGTAGCACAGATAGTGACCTTTGGTACGCTTGCTCCCAGGGCGGCAATAAAGGACGTAGGTCGTACACTTGGTATGCCTCACAGCAAGGTTGACGGTATAACGAAAATGCTCGCCTTTGACACTCCGAGCATTTCTTTTGCAATTGAAAACAACAAGGAACTTCGAAAGATGTATATCGAAGATCCCGAAATAAGAAAACTCCTGGATGTCAGCCGTGGAGTTGAGGGAATGCCAAGGCATGCTTCTACCCACGCCGCAGGAGTTGTTATAACAAGGCTGCCCACCTGGGAATATGTTCCGCTCTCGGGTAGCGAATCCAACGTTGTCGTTCAGTTTGATATGAACACGGCGGCATCCTTGGGACTTGTCAAGTTTGACTTCTTGGGGCTTAGATATATCACAGTTGTCCACGATGCCGAGATGCTTATTCGACGTCGAATACCCGACTTTGATATTTCAAAAGTACCCTTTGATGATAAGAAAACCTTTAAGTTGTTGGCAGATGCTCGCTCTGATGGAGTATTCCAACTTGAGTCGGGCGGAATGAAAGCAGTGCTTTCAAGACTTTGTCCGTCCTGCTTTGAGGATATAATCGCTTGTATAGCGCTCTTCCGTCCCGGCCCTATGGACTCTATTGACAAGTTTATAGCACGAAAACACGGCAAAGAACGCATTGAATACAAAATAGAAGCACTTAGCGATATACTTGATGTAACCTACGGCTGTATAGTGTATCAGGAGCAGGTTATGCAAATTTGTCGCAAGCTTGCAGGCTATTCCTATGCCCGTGCTGATATTGTAAGACGAGCAATGTCAAAGAAGAAGGAGTCTGCAATGCAGGCAGAACGCCAGGCATTCCTTGACGGATGCAAGCAAAACGGCGTTCCCGTTGATGCAGCCAACGAGATTTTTGACGAAATGGTCGGCTTTGCTAAATATGCGTTCAACAAGAGCCACGCCACCGTCTATGGTGTAACATCCTATCGAACTGCTTATTTGAAGGCGCATTACCCTGCAGAATACTTTGCAGCCTTACTTTCAAGCGTCCTTGATAACCAAAAGAAACTCAAAACATATATAGATGATGCCGCCAAGTTTGGTGTCAGCGTCCTCCCACCCGATATCAACGAGAGTGAGTCGAGCTTCACCGTTACCGACGGATCTATTCGCTTTGGACTTCTCGCTATCAAAAACGTTGGTACAACCGTAGTTGATGCAACTGTCAAGGCTCGCAGAGAGGGTAAATTTACCTCCTTTGATAATTATGTGGAAAGACTTGCTGAGTTTAACCTAAACAAGCGTACTCTTGAATCTATGATAAAGTGTGGCGTATTTGATTCTCTCAGTGTGACTCGCCGTGCCTTGCTTGCCTCTTACGAGGAAATTTTGGAGAGTGTTCAAAACAAGCGCAGGACAAACGTCCCTGGGCAAATGGACTTTTTCTCCCTTGCAAGCGATATGAGCATTGGAATTGATAACGTGGGATACAATTACCCCGATGCCGAGGAATTTTCCTTAAAAGAACTGCTTCTTCTTGAAAAAGAAAGTTCGGGAATGTATTTCTCAGGGCACATCATAGATGATTATTCTTTGCATTTAGCAGAATTGAATCCTGATGCAATTTCGCAGATACTTGAAGATATGTCACCCGAATCTGCAAATATCACTCCAAAACACAAGGATAAATCCACCGTAAAAATTGCAGGTATTATAACATCGAAAAAGACGAAAAATACCAAAAACGGAAGTTTGATGGCGTTTATCACTGTCGAAGATAGATATGGGGAAATTGAGGTCATTGTCTTTGGCAAGCAGTATTCTCGTTTTGCTTCGGAAATCCGAATTGACAATGCTGTGTATATTGTAGGCAACCTTTCCGCCGAGGACGAGGAAGAGCCAAAGGTCCTCTTAAGCGAGTTGATGCCTATAATACCCAACGCTGAATATAAAGGGAAGAAGGGGAATGAACCCGACAAGCCTACCACCAGATCGGACAAGCCGAATGCACCACGCCTCTTTATCAAAGTGCAAGGGCTAAATGATGAAAGAATAAATATCATTCATAGAATGGCACAATTGAACAGGGGAAATGCACAAGTAGTGCTTTACGATGTAACAACGTCGAAATACTCTGCTATGAAGGGGATAAATATAACCCCCTCTGATGCGGTAATTGCCAGATTAAAGAGTAAGTTTGGCGAGGGAAGCGTCGTATTAAAATAAACAATTATTTAACAATAGTTTGGTTGACTTATTTAATTCTTTGTTGTATAATTACTATTCAGTATAGAAACAGTAAAATATTATGGGAGGATGTATGGTAAACATAATAGTCGATATCGTACTTGTTGCGTTGCTTTTAACAGGGGCGATAATAGGCGCTGTCAAAGGCTTTATAAAAACCGTGGCAAAGCCTATAAAATGGGTTGCATCGCTTGCTCTTTCCTTCAGTTTGGCAGCACCGCTTGGAGATGGGTTGATAAAGCCATTGATACTTGCTCCGGTTTCGAGCCAACTCTCAGCCTATCTGAACGAAAGATATGCAGAGATAACTGCCGAGAATGCAGGTTCAAGTCTGCCTTTATTGATTAGAATTGCGGCGGGTATATGTGGCATTGACATCTCTGATGTGGCAACCAATGCGGAAAATGCGGATATTGCCGTTCTTGATGCGGTAATAAATGCGATAACCGATCCCGTTGTTGGAATAATTTCCGTAATAATAGCTTTCTTCGCTCTTTATATCGTTTCAAACCTTATCTTGAGCCTGGTCATTGCTATTATAAACGCTATTGTTGACCATGGTTTTGTCGGAGTTGTAAACAGAATTTTTGGTTGTATATTGACTCTTGCCTTATCCTTTGTTGTGGTATGGCTTCTCGTGTCTGTATTTGACACCATTATCGCTATTCCCTCTGTGGCAGATGCAGAGTGGGTAAAGGAGTTTACAGGTGGGTGGATTTATAACTTCCTTAAAAACTTTAGTCCACTTGATTTGTTATTAAGTTTTTAATTTTTAGTAGGTGTATAAATGAATTTACAAAGATGTGCAAAGTGCCAAAAGCGTCCCGCAATGGTCTTTATCACCCGTTTTGAAAACGGAAAGAATATCAACGAGGGATTATGCCTTGTTTGTGCAAACGAAATGGGTATCAAGCCTGTCAACGATATTCTCAAAAGGATGGGTGTTGACGAGGGGGACATTGAGGCTATGCTTAGCGAGGTAGAGAGCAATCTGCCCGAGTTTCTTGGTGATGAGAGTGAAGGTGGCGAGGGAAAAACGCCTACTCTTAACCTCTCTGAAATTTTTGGTATGGGTGGCAGAGAAAATAGTTCAAACCCGCATAAAAACTCCGCCAAAGAGGGCGCACACAAGTCCGAGGAGCGTAAAAACCTTTCTACCTATTGTGTAAACCTTAACCAAAAGGCAATAGACGGTCAGATTGACGACCTAATAGGTCGAGATAGAGAGATAGATAGAATAATTCAGATTCTTTGTCGCAGACAAAAGAATAACCCCTGTCTTATAGGCGAGCCTGGCGTCGGTAAAACCGCCATAGCCGAGGCACTTGCCAAGAGAATTGTAGAGGGGAATGTTCCCGAGGCGCTTGCAAACCACGAGATTTGGATGCTCGATTTGACCTCGCTTGTTGCAGGCACACAGTTCCGTGGTCAGTTTGAGTCGAGAATACTTGCTCTTCTTAAAGAGATAAAGAAGGCGGGAAATATTATTCTTATGATAGACGAGGTTCACAATATTGCCGGTGCAGGCGAGACCTCGGACGGCAGTATGAGTGCTGCTAATTTGCTAAAACCCGCACTCTCCAGGGGCGAAATTAGGGTTATCGGCGCAACCACCTTGAAGGAATACCGCAAGCATATCGAAAAGGATAGCGCCCTCGAGCGTAGATTCCAACCCGTAAAGGTCGAAGAACCCTCGGTTGACGAAACTGTTGAAATTATCAAGGGTATAAAGAAGTATTATGAGGCATTCCACGGCTTGAACATCACCGACGATGTTGCAAGAGCGGCGGCAATTCTTTCCGAGAAGTATATTACAGATAGATTTTTGCCCGACAAGGCAATTGACCTTATCGATGAAGCCTCTGCAAAGGTGGCACTTTCATCCTCGGAACTTGGCGAATACAGGAAAAATGCAAAAAGACTTTCCTCTCTTGATAAGGAAATGAACGAACTGCTCACCAAACTTCAAAAACAGGAGGAGCAAACCGAGGAAAATTACAAAAAACTCGCAGATATCAGGTCAGAGGTGCTTCGTATTCAAACAAGACAGGAAGAACTTGAAAAGGTTGTGTCGAGCCTTACTGTTACAATTTCCGATCTTTTGCGTGTTGTTGAGATTTGGACAGGCATACCTGCAACCGAACTTAGTGTCGGCGACCTTGATAACCTCACGGGCTTATACGATAGAATTTCTGCTCGCATAATTGGCCAGGAGCAGGCTGTAACGGCGGTTGTGCGAGCCGTCAAGAGAAAGAGGGCGGGTGTTTCCTATCGCACTAACCCTGTGTCTATGATATTTGCAGGGCCTACCGGTGTCGGAAAAACTGAACTTGTAAAGGTTCTTGCCGAGGATTTATTCAAGCAACCCGAGTCGCTTATAAGACTTGATATGTCCGAGTTTATGGAAAAGCACTCGGTTTCAAGAATAATCGGCTCTCCTCCCGGTTATGTCGGTTATGACGAGGCAGGGCAGTTGACCGAGAAAATCAGAAGAAGACCGTATTCGGTTGTCCTCTTTGACGAAATAGAGAAGGCGCATCCCGACGTGCTTAACGTTCTTTTGCAGATACTTGACGATGGCAAGGTTACCGATGCGCAGGGAAGACAGATAAACTTCTCTAATACTATTATTATAATGACCACTAATGCAGGTAGTGAGCGTTCAAGTTCTGTTTCAGGATTTACAAACAATCGTGAGGCACAAAACGAGGATAGGGTAGAAAAGGCTCTTTCGAAGTTCCTCCGTCCCGAGTTTATGAACAGAATTGACGAGATAATAACCTTCCGTCATCTTAACGAGGATGACTTTAAGAAGATAGCAAAAATTATGCTCGGCAAACTCAAAGACCACCTGATAGAGAAGGGAATTGCCCTCACGTATACCGATCCCGTTCTTCTTCATATTGCCACCGAATCCTTCTCGGAAAAGTATGGCGCAAGAAATATGAGAAGATATATTGAGAGAAACGTAGAGGACGAAATTGCGAATATATTAATTGACTCCTTCCCTAAGGGAGTAAGTGCGATTGGTATATCAGTTTCTGCAGGTAAACTTAAATTTGATACACTATAATTAAAAATGGAGAGATAAATAATGGCAGAATGTTCACACGATTGCTCAACTTGTTCGCAAAAGTGCGATAAAAAGTCGCTTCTTGAACCTATGAACAAGGCGAGTAATGTAAAAAAAGTAATAGGCATAGTCAGTGGTAAGGGTGGCGTAGGTAAGTCGCTTGTTACCTCTATGCTCGCGGTTACAATGCAGCGTCGCGGTTATCAAAGTGCAATTCTTGATGCAGATATCACAGGGCCCTCTATACCCAAAGCCTTCGGACTTGGACTTGGTCTTGTGGAAGGCAACGATCTTGGAATGTTTCCACCAAAAACCAAGACGGGCATCGAGGTTATGAGTGTAAATCTGCTTCTTGACGATGCTACAAAGCCCGTAGTTTGGCGTGGCCCTGTTATAGCAGGAACGGTTAAGCAGTTCTGGACCGATGTAGTCTGGAATGAGGTAGATTTCATGTTTGTCGATATGCCTCCCGGAACAGGCGATGTTCCTCTTACCGTATTCCAGAGTCTTCCCATTGACGGTATTATAATAGTAACAAGCCCCCAGGATTTGGTGTCCTTGATAGTTGAGAAAGCGGTTAATATGGCCGCTCTTATGAACATTCCTGTAATAGGTCTTGTAGAAAATTACAGTTATATTGTTTGCCCCGATTGCGGTAAGGTGATTCGCCCCTACGGTGAAAGCAAGGCAGAGGCGCTTGCAAAGAATTATGGCACTTCATGCCTTGCCCAGATGCCCATAGATCCCTCCCTTGCATCTCTTTGTGACAAGGGCGTTATCGAACTCTTTGAGGGGGATTACCTTGAAAGAGCGGCGGACGCAATAGAAAAGTTATAATTCTTCTAATATTTTTTTGGAAATCTATAATTTTGTATTGTATAAATACCTTTTAAATTTATGGAAAAGCACGGTTTAGCGTGATACTCTTAACGGAGTATTCACGCTAAACGATGTTTGCCCTTGTGGGCAAGTGATGTTGCCTTCGGCAATGATGTTCACTGCGTGAATGATGTTACGCCTGACGGCGTAGTGGGCAAACATCACATCACTGCGAGCATTTGCGAGCAACATCATTATGCACAGCATAACATCACTTTTGCGTTAGCAAAAACATCACTAACAGAAAAAGAGCAGACAAACAAGATTTTTCGTCTTGCGTGTTTGCTCTTTCTGTTTGTAATAAGGGTTTGGGTATAGCCCGTTTGCATTTGACCAGTCAAATGCGATGCTCGCACTTAGCGGTATTGTTAAATTCTCCGCTAAGGACATCACCCCTTATTCGTGCTTTTCTTTTTTAATATCTTTTTGTAGCCGATATAATATGACATAAATCCCCATACTCTTCGTGGTACAATAGTTTTCGAGGTGATGCGATGAAAACGATTTATATAGATGTTTATTTTCTTGTTAATTTTACAGTTGACCTGCTTGCTTTGTATTTTAGTGTAAAACTTTTGCATATAAAAGCAGGAATGTTAAGACTTTCTTTAATTAGTACGATTTGCTCTATTCTTGCCGTTGTTGACGTCTTAATTGTTGAGTCTTTTGTCGGTGGGAGCATATTATTTCTTCTTGTAGTTCTTGTGATATTTTTTTCTGTACCAAAGCCTTGTGCGGTTGCGCGAAGAGTAAAGTTTACGGTTTCGTTCTTTATTATAATGACACTTCTTGGTGGCATTGTAAATTTGATGTACACTTTGATTGATAAATATATACATACCACAGGTGAGGGTGGTGCAGGTAACAGAGGGCTGCTTCTGTTTTCTTTAATGATTTTAATAGTAATAGGTATTTTACGAGGGTTGATGATGATTTTTCAAAACAAAACGGCAGAACACACGGTTCGTGTGTCAATTATTGTACAGGATAAAAGCGTGGAATGTGAAGCGTTGATAGATTCGGGAAATCTTGCAAAAGATCCAATGGGGCTTTGCCCAATTTTGTTTATAAAGAGGGGGTTGGCAGAACGTTTTTTGCCGAGAAATGTTATTGAATTGTCCGACATTGATTCCTTGGGAGTCGGATTTAGGAAAAGAATACGCCTTATTCCTATAAGCAGAATGGGACAAACGCATATTATGACAGGAGTCCGCGCCGATAGTATAATATTTGAGATAGACGGCAGACGCGAGGAAGTACAAATGACAGTGGTAATAGATAAAGAAGGGGGTACTTACGGCGGTTATGAGGCACTTGCACCGCTTGCCGTGATAGAAAATGTTAGTTAAATTTTTCTCTTGGCTCGCTCGGTTGTTTGGAGGGGTTAAAGATTGCTTTTCGAGTGACGAGGTATATTATATAAATGGAAGCGAAACGCTTCCGCCGCCACTATCATCCGAAGAAGAGGACGAACTTATAGACCGCATAGATACAACAGAAGCGCGTCTTACTCTTATAGAACATAATTTGCGGCTTGTCGCGTATATAGCAAAGCGATTTGAAAGCGTGGGTGCAAATATCGAGGAGTTGATTTCGATTGGCACAGTAGGACTTATGAAGGCGGTTTCCACATTTAACAAATCAAAGAATATCAAACTTGCCACCTATGCGTCAAGGTGCATTGAAAACGAAATATTGATGTTTTTAAGAAAGGCATCCTCGCAAAGAAAGGAAATATCAATAGATGAGCCTCTTAGTGTGGACTGGGATGGCAATGAATTGCTTTTATCAGATATTCTTGGTAGCGACAACGATGTAGTTACAAGGGAAATTGAGGACGATGAAGAGAGAAGAATACTTATGGAAGCGGTAAGCGAACTCAATAACAGGGAAAGGATAATTATTGAGATGCGTTTTGGACTAAACGGGCAGAGCGAACTGACGCAAAAGGAGGTTGCAGACGCCCTTGGTATCTCACAGAGTTATATATCCCGCCTTGAAAAGAAAATAATGCAAAGGTTGCGCAAAAGGATAGAGGAACGCCTATAAGAGATATACCAACAATTTAGGGTAAAATTAGATAAAAACAGGATGAAAATTGTATTAAAAATATCCAAATTAATATTTTTTTTGAAAAATGAAAAAAACACTTGCAAAAATAAAAAAAGTATGATATAATAAATCGCAATGAAAAGTTTTGAATGTTAAGAGGTGTTAAAATGAAATCCGGAATTCATCCTGAGTACAAAGTTGCTACCATTAAGTGCGCTTGCGGTGAGACCGTTACTACTCATTCCGTAAAGGGCGATATGAATGTAGAAATTTGCTCCAAGTGTCACCCCTTCTACACGGGTAAGCAGAAGTTTGTTGATGCCGGCGGACGTGTTGATAGATTCAAGAAGCGTCTTGCTGCAGTAACAGCAAAGTAATTTTCGAAAAGAGCGTTGGTAGTGTCCTTCGCTCTTTTTCTTTTCCGGTGTGCTAAATTTACTTTTAAGCAGTTTTTCTTATAAGGAGGTATTATGTCTGAACTTTCTAAGATTTGCGAAAATGACGGTTCTCTTGCTATTCTTGTGGGTATTGCGGCTTCTACACGAGAACTTGAGGAATGTCATAGAAGTCTTGATGAACTTGAACGTTTGCTTGATACTGCGGGTGGCGTCTGCTTTGCCAAGGTTGCACAGGTGAAGGAGTCCTTTGATCCGCGCACCTGCATAGGTAAAGGAAAAGTTGAGGAAATAGCCGAACTTTGCAGGGTAAACGAGGTTACTCTTGTTGTCTTCGATTTTGAACTGTCAAGTGCGCAAATACGTAATCTTGAAAAGGATATAGGCGATGTGACGGTTATCGACAGAAGTATGTTAATCCTTGACATATTCGCTCTGCACGCCGTTAGTGGTGAAGGTAAACTTCAGGTCGAACTTGCTCAACTTCGCTATACCGCCCCAAGACTTACGGGCAAGGGCGTTGAATTGTCAAGACAGGGCGGTGGCATAGGCTCACGAGGCCCGGGTGAAAGTAAACTTGAAACAGACAGAAGGCACCTGCACGAGAAGATAGTTTCATTAGAGCGCCGCCTTGACGAAATGGAGGCTAACCGTGCTGTAATGCGCGCTCAAAGAGACAGAAGTGGAATGCCAAAGGTGGCGCTTGTAGGGTACACAAACGCAGGAAAGTCAACTCTTTTAAATAAGATAACAGGTGCAGAAGTGCTTGCTATGAATAAACTTTTCGCCACTCTTGACCCAACAACGAGAAAGGCAGAACTCCCATCGGGAGAATATGTGTTATTTACCGACACGGTCGGGTTTATCAGAAAATTGCCTCACCATTTGGTCAAAGCATTTAGATCTACCCTTGACGAGGTTAAATATGCTGATATTCTTCTTATTGTGTCGGATATTAACGATAACGAGGTAGGAGAGCATCTTGAGGTCACGCGTGGTGTTATCGAGGAACTTGGCTCGTCGGACAAGCCTGTGATATTAGTTTATAATAAATGCGACCTGTGTGAAGGTGCAAAAATTGGAAGACACGGGGACGCGGTTTATCTTTCTGCCGAAACCGGTGAAGGAATTGACGCACTTCTTGAGGCGATAGACGAAGAAATTCACAAAAACAAGAGAAAGTGCAGGCTTTTAGTCCCTTATACCGAGCAGGGCATAGTAAATAAACTGTATGAAAATACTACCGTCCTTGAGGTAGAGTACACCGACAAGGGAATAACAGTGGATGCTGTGCTTGATAGAAAATCATATGGTATGTATTCAAAATACATTGTAGGTGAGGTATAATAGTGTTTGAATCTTATATAACAATAAAAAACGAGGGATATTTCGAATACGAGGACAGAAAATCGGTGTTTATCGGTCAGGCTATGCCGGTGTCAAATGAAAGCGAGGCATTAACCTATATTGAATTTGTGAAAAAGAAATATCCCGATGCAAGGCATCACGTTTACGCCTATGTGTGCCGTGAGAATACCACTATGCGTTTTTCAGACGACCACGAGCCGCAGGGAACGGCAGGAATGCCTGTTTTGGAGGCTATAAGGAAAAGCGGGGTAGA
>JAZUPL010000045.1:0-11508 GCA_045605175.1 Eubacteriales bacterium
GGTTAACCGACGATTTTTACATAATCAAAGGGGTTATCGCTTGTAGCATTGTCTTAATCAAAATTAATATGAATGGCTTGTCTGTATATATGCCTTGTCAAGAAGGGGCTCGCTTGATTTAGAGCAGAAATCGTCGGCTGACGAGCGATAGCCGTACAAAAGAACGGCGAGCGAGGAAACGGCGATAGAATAAAAACACCATAAAATGAAGAACACCGGTGGTTTTCAACCTTAATTTTCTTCAAAATTGTAAAAAACACAACCGAGGTGCTGCGTAATACAACACCTCGGTATTTTTATTCGGTTATGCCTAAATGAAGCAGCCCCTTTTGTTATTTGTTTTAAGAAAATAACAAAAGGGGTTGAGTGGGGCGGAGAGGGGATAATGTAAAATCAAAACTGATAATAGAAAGAGAACCCCGATAATGAAAAGCATTTAATGCTAAATTAGGAATGCGAAATACAGAATAATAATCGGAATGTGGGAACTTAAAAATGCAAAAAGCAAAACCGAAAATCTTTGTCCCAAAACAAACACCCCGTGTCTAATATATAAAAAAGTTTACATAATGCTATTGAAAAATCTTCGGTTTTCTTATATAATATATTCAGAACAAAAACAAACCCTTATGGAGGTCTTATGAAACAAATGCATAAACCGACCGCTTTACTGCTTGCTATATCGCTTGTTTTTGCAGTATTTGCTTTTAGTGCGAGTGCTGCCACAACCTCGGATTTGGATAGCGCAGTGACAGCGATGCTTGGTGCCGAGGGCTACCCCAATCGTGAAAGTGCATATCAAACTGCTGTTGATATTTATAACGGCTTGACCGATGAAGAAAAGACACAGGTCGCCACTTTATATGCGAAAATTCAAGAGGTGCGCGCCGAACTTGATAGCATAAAAACCACAGCCCTTGAGTTTATCTCCCTTGTTGCAGAGATTTCCGACGTTGCCGTCGGTGACAGAATGGGAGTTATCGAGCGCGCGGAAATTCTTATAATAGACCCGACCTACCCCGGCGTTGCCGAGGCGAAGGAATTGCTCGCACAAATCAAGGAATCCCACACACTTCTGATAGAAAACTGCTTGGCGTTTATTGACGCGGTGGCGGCGGTTGAGCAGCTGAGCGCTGAAGAATATATAGAACTTAAGGCGGCTATTGCCGAGGCAAAGCAGTATTTAACCCTGATTAACCAATCCTACCCCGGTGTTTCGGGCGCTTATATTTCCTTAACCTCTATTATCTCTGAACTTAATGAGAAGGAAAGATATACCGAGAGTGTTGTAAAGAGAATCAAAGACTTTATAAAAGAGGAAACATATATAGAAAAAACGGTTATTAAAAACGAGATAGACAACCTTTTGAGGTCGGATAAATATTTGCCCGATTACGAGGGATTGACCGAGGAGCTTCTTAGTCAAATGAAAGCGACCGAGGAATATATGGGACAGTGCGTAATCAACGCAACACTATTTATTCTTATGGTTGATGAGGTTGCCACCGCTGAAAACTATCGCGCCGCCCTTATCGCCTGCTATCCGTATATAGAGGGGGTAGATTTCACCGTTGATGGTGCCGGTGCGGCAAAGCAGAGTTTTGACGAAATGGTTACAGAGTACAACGAGGTTGTAAACCTTGCTAACAGTTTTATGAGTGGTAAATAATTGTAGGTGGACGGAGGACTTTTCCGTCCACAGCATTTTATAAGATAGGGATAAATAACGAGAGAATAATCTGACACGTGTTGAATCGGTGTTAGAACATAAAAAAACGAGATAGACATTGCGAAGCAAAAGCATGGTCTATCTCGCTATTTTTATTCTACAAGAGATATGCAAGAAAAATAAAACGTGAATTTGCAGGATACTTTACAAACAAGAAAACTCCCGTAGTGCATTGGTTAATAGTATTCGGCATTGTATTGGTTAGTAGTATTGCAACGACAATATAATGCATACCCGTGTTAAATTAACAACAAGAATAGGCGAGATTGTGCTATATTTTGCAAAGAATTATTTACAAAAATGTTTGTTAAAATCAAGCAACTTATGTTATAAGGAGGTTTAACACTTCTCTTGAAAAATGGTATGTGGAGTGGTTCTCCCAATCTTTTCTTAAGTCCGCAGAGCAAAATGTCCTACATTCCCCACATTTTGCGGCAAAAAAGAGAAAAAAAGGAAATATAACCCCACTTGTTTCAGTAAAACGACGGCAAGAATGATTATATTCCCCACGTCACACCAAGAATACTAATAAAATAGGTTAAACAACCCCACTCTTGTATAAAAATCTGCGTTTTTTCGTTTATTTTGCCCCACTTGTCGGGGAGTCGCTTGGGTTTTAGAAAATAATCTCTGATTACAAACGTTATTTTTCTGCATTTGGTATGTTTACCCATTTTTTCATTAAAGATTATTTGCGCTTTGTCCCCACTGTTTGCCTATTTATTTTGTTATTTGGCGATTTTTCTATCGAATTCTTTTCTATATTGGGTGGCACTCCCCACTTTAGCCTGAAATTGCGTGATATTATGCTTTTTCGGTTCGTTCTAAATAATTTTTGGTTTCTTTTTTGTGTTATCACTTATTTTTATTTTATTATTTTGTTAATATTTTGTTTACAAATGTATGTTATAATATTAAATTGTATAATTGTATGGTTGATTATTTTTTATCTTTTTCCCTGTGTTTTTGGTTGTATGTACTTGGAGCATAATACTGTGGCAAAAGAAGAGTTGCAAACAAACCGACTTGACGAATTGAAATAAAACCGAAAGGATACATAAATATGGTAAAGGTTGAAAATCTGACAAAGCGATATGGCTCGCTGTATGCACTCAGCGACGCATCCTTTGAGATTGGCGAGGGTGAGATAGTAGGTCTGCTTGGCCCTAATGGAGCCGGTAAAAGTACGGCGATGAATATACTGACAGGATATCTCTCCTGCACCAGTGGGCGAGTTTTAATTGACGGCATTGATATGCTCGAAAATCCCATAGAGGCAAAAAAACGCATAGGCTTTTTGCCCGAACAGCCCCCTCTTTATCCGGAGATGACGGTTATGGAATACTTGAACTTTGTCTATGACCTCAAGTCCTGCACCCTTGACAGAGAAAAGCACCTCGGTGAAATTGTTTCTGAGGTTAAACTTACAGAGGTTAAGGACAGGCTTATCGCCAATCTTTCCAAGGGTAACAAGCAGCGTGTAGGTATTGCGCAGGCCTTGATAGGCGACCCTAAGGTGGTTGTTTTTGACGAGCCTACCGTTGGTCTTGACCCAAAGCAGATTTTGGCAGTAAGAAATATGCTCCGTACCCTTGCAAAACGTCATACGGTTATTCTTTCCACCCATATTCTTGCCGAGGTGCAGGCTGTATGCGAGAGGGTTATAATTATCAACAAGGGTAAGATTATCGCAGACGAGCGTACAGAGGATATAGTTAAGACTATCGAGGACGGCTACCGTTACCGTGCTAAGATTTGCGGCCCTCAAAAGGATGTTGAATCTGCTCTTTCCCGCGTTGGAGGAGTAAAAAAGGTGGAGGCAACAGGCGAGCGTGATGGCGACTCCTATGCTTTTATCGTTGAGGCGGACAAGGGTATTGATGTGCGTAAGCCCCTGTTCAATCTCTGCGCGACGAGGAGTTGGCCGCTTATAGGTCTTGAGCCTGTCGGCACCGACCTTGAAACCGTGTTTATTCGACTTGTTGACCGTTCTGACGGTGTGGTAAGCGAGCCTACCACCAGACGTCGCAAGGCTCATTAAGGAGGTAAAAAAATGCTTGCAATATTTAGAAGAGAACTAAAGGCCTATTTTACAGGCGTAATCGGTTATGTTTTCCTCGTTATCTATCTTGCGGTAGCGGGAATTCTCTTTAGTTATACTACTATGTTTTCGATGTCCTCTGACGTCACCTCCTACTTTACCTTTATGCTTATTTTCTCGGCTATTGTTCTTCCTCTTCTAACAATGAAGTCCTTTAGCGAGGAGAGAAAGACAAAAACCGAACAGTTGCTGCTCACCGCACCCGTGTCGCTTGTTTCTATGGTAATGGGCAAGTTTCTTGCCTCCTACGTGGTGTTTGCGGGGGCAACCCTTTTGACCTCTCTTTACTTCCTCTTCCTTATTCCCTATGCAGTGCTTCAGTTTATGACCTTGATAGGGAATGTGGTGGCTATGCTCCTTGTTGGAATGGTGTTTATCTCGATAGGTCTATTCGTTTCCAGCCTTACCGAGAACCAGTTGGCGAGCGCGATAGGCACTATTGCTATAATTTTAGGCTTCCTTGGAATAGGACTTGTGGGCGCGCTTATTCCCGACAACTATTGGATAAGATTTGTGTTTGACGCGCTTTCTATATTCACTCGCTTCCAGACCTTTGTAAACGGATATTTTGACCTTGCATCTCTTCTTTACTATCTGACGGTTGGCGGTATATTCCTGTGGCTTACCGTGAGAGTTTACGACCGTCGCAGATACAACTAAAGAGGTGTAAGGATGAAAAAACAGTTAGAAAAGTTGGGGGCTTGGTTTGGCGGACGCTCTG
Organism: Eubacteriales bacterium; assembly: GCA_045605175.1. Taxonomy (GTDB): domain Bacteria; phylum Bacillota; class Clostridia; order Oscillospirales; family CAG-272; genus UBA1740. The sequence continues at coordinate 4,552 of JAZUPL010000045.1, forward strand.
CCGCTGCCATAGCGACCACAGCGCTTATTATTGCTATTTTAGTGGTGATAAATGCGGTTGTCTATGCCTTGACCGGGGCCTTTAACCTATATTTATACGCTCCGCCGAGGGAGGAAGAGCCTCTTTCGGGCAACGCGGGTAGACTGCTTGAAAAGGCGGTCGGGGATGATAAGGTGTCTATTATCTTCCTAAACTCTAAAGACAACTTGGAGGGGCATTCCACCGGCTCTATGGTGGTAGAAACCGCCACAGCCCTTGCCGAGGCGTATGATTTTATCGAACTTAAGTTTGTCAACTTCTTTACCGAACTTGACCAGGACGGAAACCCCGTTGACCTTGAAAAGTATCAGACCGATATGAAAGGTAACACCGTATCTCTTCATCAGAATGCGGTAGTTTTTGAGAGCGAGTACGGTTATCGCGTGCTGAACAGTATATATAACGGCGTGGGCTACGTGGACTTTTACACAATAGACTCCTCGGGATATATCACCTCCTACAACGGCGAGGAGGTAATGGTGTCTATGCTTTGTTGGGTTATGACCGACGAGCATAAGACCGCCTACTTTACTCAAAATCACGGCGAGACGGTTGACTCGGCTTTTGTAAATCTTCTGGCGAGTGCGGGCTACTATGTCGATGTTATAAATTTAAGACAAAAGGAAGTACCCGAGGACGCAGGTTTGCTTGTTATAAGCGGACCTACCTCCGACTTCGAGCGTGGAAGCGGAAAAATAAAAATCCGCGCCGAGATAGAGCGAATGGAGGACTATCTTTCAAGAGGTGGCGATATGTACGTTGCCCTTGACCCGCTGGTAAAGGAACTTCCCGTGCTTGAGGAATTTCTCTTGCAAAAGGGCTTTGCCCTGTCCTCGACCAAGGACGAAAACGGAACCGTTGTCCGCAACATAGTAAAGGACGATATAGACGCCATAACCACCGACGGATATACCTTTATTGCTACCCATGCAGAGGGGTACGTTTCCGAGGATATTCACTCCAATATTGTCGGCTATGGCTCGGGCAGAGTGCTTATGAACGACGTCGCCTGTCTTGAACTTTCGGGCGAGGCAAAGCCTTTGCTTCTTTCCTCCCCGTCCTCGGTGCTTTACGCCGACGGAAAAAAGACATCTTCGGGTGGAAACTATCCCGTCGTTGCCTTTGCCGAACTTGACTCGAATGTGGAGGGCGACAAGTCCCGTATCACTATGGTGGCGAGCATATATCTCACCGCCTCGGAGGCACTTATAACCAAGGGTTATTCCAACAAGGACTTTGTATATTCGGTGCTTGATGTGCTGTATGACGCATCCTGCGCACCCTACGGAATGAAGGAGTTGCTCTACGCCTCCTCTATGCTTGAAAACTTCACTATGGGTACTGCGAGAATTATCTTTGCCGTGCTTATGGCTATACCTGTGGCACTGGGTATTGTTGGTGCCGTAATAATCATAAGGAGAAGAAACAGATAACAGATGAAGACCTCGTTATTCAAGGGTAAAAGCACCCGAACAAAAATATTTACTGTTATTACGATAGTCGGAATAGTTCTCCTCCTTGGTCTTAATCTGTTAGTTACTGCTCTTGGCATAACAGGAACTGCCTATATCGACACAACTATGGAGGGATTTTATTCGCTCAGCGACAATATGATAAAGACCTGTGACGGATTGCTCTCTGAACTTACTCCGGAAAAGGGAATAGAGTTTATCTTCTGCGCTGACCCTGATATGCTAATAAACAGCGATGACCTGCGTGCCACCTATTTTATGGCGCTAAATCTTCAAAAAAGATACAAGGGTGTGTCGGTAAAGAATGTCAACGTCGAGCAAAACCCCACGGCGGTTTCCAGGTTCAAAACAACCTCTCGCTCGGAAATTCTATATACCGACCTAATAATCACCTATGGTGCAAAGTATCGAATTTTGGCTGCAAAGGGCCTGTGGACACAGGATTCGGCAAGCAACTTCTTTGCCTACAACGGAGAATATCGCGTCGCCTCGGTGCTTGCCTCGCTTTTGGCTATAAATCAACCGAAGGCGTACTTCCTCACCGACCATGGTGAAACCTACTACGACCCCGAAAATCCCGACAGCGAGATGAGTCTTGCTACGGCTACTCTTGCCGATTTGCTTGCAGAGAGGGGACTTGATATTGCCTTGCTTAAAATCAGCGAGGTAGAGCGTATTCCCCAGGACTGCGCCCTGCTTATTATCAACAACCCCCGCGAGGATTTTGCCGTCGATTCGGATAGATTTAACGAGCTTGGCTATGTTTCGGACACCGAAAAACTTGACAGATATCTGGTTAGCCACCAGGGGGCTATTATAGTCAACAAGGGCTATGACGTCACCCTGCCAAACCTTGAGGGCTTCCTTGGGGAGTGGGGCATAGGCTTTGGCAACTCGCTTGTAAAGGATGAGGAAAACTGCCTCCCTGACGTGGGCGAGGAGGGTACTGCTGTTCTTGGCGTTTACCAGAAACTTGAAACCGACTTCGGCTATGGATATTACGAGAGTTATGCCAACCTCTCCTCTGCACCTAAAATGGTATTTACAAACAGCGGATACTTGGAATGCTCTTACAGTGAGGGTACGTCCTACTCAGAGCCCGGTAACAATAATACCCATACCACCTACACCGACTTTATAGGCACGTCGGATAAGGCTATTGCTTATGAGGGGGCGGGTAGTTCGGTTATCACCTCGGCAGAGGGATACAAGGCTCTTGCCGCCGCTTCGGTTCGTGTTTCGCTCAACAGCGTGACTATGGAGAACACCTATTCCTATCTGTTTGCTACTGCATCCTCCGACTTCTTCTCGAATGAACTGCTCGGCAACCATTCCTACGCCAACTATGACATTATGGCGTCGGTAATCACCAATATAACCAGAACCGATAGATTTGCAGATATGAGCCTTGGCGGCGAGTCGGGCAACTCTATTTCTCAAGGTGGTAAGGCGAGCATTCCCTCGAACCTCGCCGAGTACAGTTTTGACGTCTATTCCGCCTATGGTGCGGCACAAAACGAGCATTACATCAAGACCAACTTAGGTTTTAGCGAAACTGCACGCACCACCTATACGATTATAATTATGGCGATACCTTTTGCTATTTTTGTTGTTGGTGCGATAGTGTTTATCAAACGCAAATTCTTATAAGGAGGGCTGAATGAAAGCGGTAAAAAAATTCAAGCTTGAAAAAAAGCACATAACTCTTATAGTCCTCTCTTTGATACTTGCGGTTTTAATAGCGTCTTATTTCATTATTGATGCGGTAATTGCCGCAATTCCGGTTATTAAAGAAAAGCCCACCTATGAACTTATGGAGGGCGAGTCGCTCTATGCAGGAGTGCCTGTGGCATACCCCCGTGTGGGCGAAAGCCAGATGTCCTATATCTTTATTGATAACAAGAAAGCCAGTTTTGACCTGACGAAAATGGACGACGAGTTTATTCTCGGCTTTGGTACTGACGGGGACAATCCCGTATCCTATATACCCCCTATTGTGGGAGCGGAGGGCGACTTTAAGTATTCAACACTCTACGCGGTAAAACTCGGCAACGACGGCGTTACCCCCGAAGGCTACCTGCTCACTTATCTTATTTCGGGAATAGGGACTATGTACTTTGACGAGAGAATAGTCCTGCCTAAAAAAGGTGAGGAGGGGAGCGAGGCATCCCGTGCCGCTATGCTTAAAAAATACGGTTTTACCGATGAGGATATTCAGCACGTTTACTTCTACTACGACGAGTCTGTGAAGGGCGAGGACGGTAAGACTAAGACCGAGGAAAAAATGATACATTTAGCCCTCGGAAAACAGCCAAAAAGTAACACGGGTTACTACTTTATGGTTGGTGACGAGGACGGGTACAGAGATGTTATATACTACACTTCCAACAACTATCTCGACTACTGTGTCAGCGGTTTTGAAACCTTTATCAAGGGACAACTTATCGCTCCCGGTAAGGACGGCGATTCCACCTATGAGCCTAACCTGACCACCGACTTTAAGTATTGGAAAAATCAGATGCACTCGACCGAGGGGACACCAATTTCTCCCGAGGCGCAACTGGTGGTATTTGAGGGAACTGCACGCGTTCCCTTAAACGAGGGACCTGACTATATCGTACCTGAGGGAGCACCCTCCGACGGATACACGGGAACACCTATTCAAACAATGAACTTCAATCTTAAAGAGATGAGCAACGCTCACCCCGACTACGAGCGTTTTAACAAACTGCTATCTGCTAATAAGATTGGCAAGTTCTATGACGTAAGCGGCAATGTGGCGACGGGCTCAGCCCTTAATCTTTCCCTGATTTCGCCCCTGTCAGAGTCGCATTCCAAGAGGATAGATTTCACCGGTGCTACCCAAACCGAAAATTATGAGTACACCATTCACTCGATAACCGCTGTAAAGGGCAGTAAAGGCGAGATAACCAAGCCAGGCACAAAGGTTGACAAAAACAGCCTCGTTACCGCCCTCGTGACTCTTAAAATAGACGGTGTCGAGCAGTATAACGAGCCTGTAAGTATGCTTATCGACCTCACCGACTCTATGATTTCGGACGAGGACGAAAAAGAGATAAGAAAACTTAAAATAGGCGAGGTTGAGGGTGGATACACCTACGGAATAACCTACCATAGTCTTGTTTATAAGTATTACGTAATGGGTGTTGAGGCTATTATCACCGAGAGCGAGGAAATTCGCAGTGAGGGAACACCCGTGGGTGACAATAACCTGATTATCCTCTCCTACAATTATTATATAGAGGGCAAACCCGCAAGCGCTCTTGTAAGACACGCGGTGCTTGACCTGTCTTCGGGGATTCTTCCTCGTGAAACGGTAGAGAAGATTCGCTCGCTTTCGATAGGCACTCTTGCTCCAGAGGACTATATTGATTTTGAAATTTCCTATAACGAGAGGGATGCACAGTCCTCCGACGAGTCGATGGTTATAACCGCAATTACCGCAATATACGACTCAAAGGGCGCTCTTGCCGAAAAGGTTGCCGAGGACTCCTATGTGACCTTCACCTACTATGAGATTATAGAGGGCAGAAAAACCTCGCCCACAAGCGTCACCGTTTCTATCGGCGAGATGAAAGAGGACGACGAGTGGGACGGCCTTAAAGAGGCTCTTATAGGTAAGGAGAGGGGTAGCGAGTATAGTATTGAACTGTACAGCCAGACCTACTATTATGAGGTGATGCAGGACTTTGTCACCTATTCGGTGCATAGCATAAACTACTTTACCACCTCTGTGCTCGTTTCCTCCTTCAGATTTGTAAATGCTTCCGAAAGAGATCCTTTTTATGGCGACATTTATTTTGAAAATACGCTTAAAAACTCCTACAAACTATATGGCCTTAACGCAAGTTCCTGCGAAAACGTGGTGCGTTTTCTCGGTGGAATAAATTCCGACAGTACAAGCGCCCCCGGTCTTTCGGGCGAAACTGTGGCTTTGGGCTTGACCTTTGACAATATGGTTAAGTATGGTTTGTTTGCTTACACTATATACTTTGAACTACCGAGAGGTATATACGACAAAACCGAACTTGAAGGTGGCTCGGAGGAAAACGGAGATGCGCTCAGCGACTTTGCCTGGTATGACACATTAGGCTTTAACCTCTATATCTCCGAGGAGGTCGTGGACACCGACGGCAAGGTGTATCGCTATGTCGGCTCGGATATGTACGACCTTATTGCGAGAGTGCCTGCCGAGGGATTTGAGTTCCTCGACTCCAGTTTTGAGGACTTCTGGGCAAGGCCTTATCTTGTCTTAATGAACATAAACAACCTCGACTCTATTTCGCTCGACTTCAATATGACCGACGTTTACGGTGAATATGAGTTCGACCTTAGCCACGAGATTTGGTACGTCGGTATGCAAAACGGCGAGTACGTGGCGATGACCAAGCCCTTTGACGGCGCGTCCAAGGCAAACAAGCAGTTTGTCACTATCACCCCGAGCGAGGATGCTATGAGCACCAAACTTGGTGAGATTATGGCAGGAAAGGGACAGACCTCTTTAAGCGCCTCGGTGCTTTACAACGAACTGTATAACGGGGGCAAGGAGTACTACGTAAACGGAAGTGTTGACACGGTTGGCGTTTCAAACTTCAAGGAGGCGTTCTCCATCTTGCAGATGACCCGTTATCACGAAACGGTTACCGACGAGGAGGTTGCTCTCGTCCACGGAAAGGATGGCGAGGAGAAGATGGAGTCTATCCTTACCATGAAGGTCAGGGTTGTAGGCAAGAGCGGTTACTATGTTTACGATTTCTACCGCTTCGCCGATAGAAAGGTTATGGTGACGATGTACACCACCGATGACCTTGGCAATCTCACTACGGAAAAGACCTCGGCATTCTATATTACAACCAGAGCCTTCCAGAAGATAGTACGCGGATTTGTCGGAGTCTTAAACGGCGAAACCATTTCCACAATAGAGAGTTATCCTGACGAGAAAAAGTAAAAAAAGCCCGTGCATTATAGGGGCGAGAGGTCAAATTTTCGCCCTAAATAAATAAAAATAAAAAATATTAAAAAAACATTTGCATTTTGAGAAAATATATGCTATAATATAATGCACGCTTATATTTAGTGAAAAAATAATATAATATAATGAGGATTTACCAATGAAAAAGAGAATTATCAGTTTAATTCTTGCTGTCGTTATGCTCGCGCTTTCGCTTGTAGGATGTGCTTATAGCTACGAGGATGACGAGCTTAGTAAGTACGTTGAAACGTTTGATGCGGAGGCCTTTGAGCGCGCTATCAAAAATCTTGTGTTTGATGACGGTGATTTCACCGAGGATCCCGAAATAAGAGCTCAGAAGGTTGACGATGCAATATACGCTCTTCTCGCAACCAATGCTTCTGACAAGACAAATAAGACCTCCGGTAAGCCCGGAGCTCACGATATGCTTTACTACTCCTACTACATTCTTAT
>JAZUPL010000046.1:0-2999 GCA_045605175.1 Eubacteriales bacterium
ACGATCCGACTTGAGGACTTAAAGTATGCGTCACAGAAGGTAAGTCAGACGAACATAGCAGCTTTAATGGCAAGGTGTATGGAGAGGGGCAAGGACATCAACAACCTTATAGCCTACTACAAGGTCGAAAAGGTTGAGGACTTGTCCATAGCACAATGGAATGACGCTATGAGATTGCTTGAGGGTAAGAAATGAGCCTAAAGGAAAAGACCGACATATCCGATGAAGTAAGAGAGATAGTCCTCAAGAGGGATTCCTACGAAGATACCCCGTGTTGTATATGGTGCGGTAAACCCTTCCCGAACGGAGGGGCGCACCTTCACCACGTTTTATCTCGCGGCGCGGGCGGTGAGGGCAAGCCGGAAAATTTGGTTACGCTCTGCTACGAACACCACTCACTACTTCATAACGGGAGGTCGGACATTCAGAAGTATTGCAAGGAATATTTGGAGGGATTGTATGGTAAGGATTGAATCGAATGACGGAATGACCCAGGTGCTTATCGAGGGCAACAGGGTAAAGGTAATGGCAGAGAGCCTAACGGCGGTGAGTTCTTTGTGGAAATCGCTGGACGAAGAAGGTGTAGGCAATATCTTCAAGGCTCTGCTCACTAAAGAAGTGATAACAGGTGAACTGTTTGAAGAGCCGGACAGGAAAGAGAACGTGACGGGATTTTCCCACGAAGAGATGTTAGACGTATGGAAAGATATGGAGAAGGACAAAGAGGCTATTTGGGAAAACATACTCAAGAAAGGTATGGTAGACAAATAATCTACAAATCGTTTTTAAGGGGTAAAATCGCCCCATAGCAAAGAGTAAATCATCAAGTCGATAAATGTATCGACCGATATAAAAAAGGGTCTTAAACAGGCGATTTTTATGAGTGCGAAAAAGTTAAAGACCAACCCCCCACGGGTAATGTGCGAAAGAACAGATTGCAAAGCATACGCACCGAAACAGTTAAACAAGTGCGCTGCATTATCAGAGATTTACCCTTACGGGGAGTGTAAGTTTTACAAGAGGAGGAAAGAGAATTGAGCCTAAACATAGTGGTAGTTTGTGGTCGAGTGACCCGTGACCCGTCAGTACAGTACACATCGAATCAGATGTGCGTTGCCCGTTTCAACATAGCGTTAGACAGAGGCAAGGACAAGGACGGACAGAGCAAGGGAGCGGATTATCCGCAGATCGTAGCGTTCGGCAAAGTCGGAGAAGTGATAGAGAGATTCGTCAGCAAGGGAAGTCAGTTAGCCATCTACGGACACCTCCATACCGATTCCTACGAAAAGGACGGAAAGAAAGTCTACACAACAGACGTTATAGCCGACAGAGTGGAGTTGATGGGAAAGTCGGAGGGCAAGGCAGAAAGGCCGAAAGAGAGCAAGGGCGTTCCGAGTGGATTCAGCGAGGATGACACTTCCTGGATTCCCTTTTGACCCAATATAGCGGAGTGGAGAAGTGGTATCTCGTTTGGCTCATACCCAAAAGAACGGCGGTTCAAGTCCGTCCTCCGCACCCAATTTCCCCGAAGTACAAGGGGTAGGTGGACAACGTGAATGTGTCCGGGGCGTACCTAAAGCATAACCGCCTTTTGCACTACGCGGATTGCCTTGAGGCAGAAGGAGTAGCAAGGGTTATGGAAAACCGCCCACCCCTTATGGGGGCAAGGAGGAATAAGTGTTAATCAAGAGTGGAGAAACCAAACCCTGTATCGAGATGCACCCCGTTGTAGGGGGAGCGGTGATATGGGTACAGGTGCAAGGGAACGTACAAGAGGTTGCCTCTGAACTCAATCGGATGATAGGAACGGACAAGTGGGAAATCAAGTTTTCCAAAGTCCGAAAGCGAAAGACGTTAGACCAAGTAGGCTATGCGTGGGTCTTGATAGACAAGTTAGCCGAGGTCTTAAAGCAATCCCCGAAAGAGGTCTACCGTGAAATGGTAAGGGATATTCCCGGAGTTTCCAAAATCGTATGCGTTCAAGAGGATGCAGCCGAGGACTTCAAACGGATATGGGAGAAAAACGGGTTAGGTTGGGGATGTGAGGAGTTCCCCTCAAAGATACAAGGATGTGTCAATTTGAGATTGGTCTACGGAATGAGTTGTTATGACACCAAGCAGATGTCAACCCTCATAGACAGACTTATCGAGGAATGTAAGGCACAGGGTATTCCGACCTTAACACCGAAAGAGATTGCAGAATTGGAGGGGATGAAATGACACCCGAACGGGAAGAAATCATAAAGGCTTTAAGGGAGTTCGCAAAGCAGAACTCTAACCGACCCACTCCCGAACTTGACAAGCTGCAACGATACCTGGAAGAACACAACGTCCCGTTCGAGAGGATAGACGAAGAGCCGTACTCACTAATTCAGATAGACCGACACCAGATAATCGTATTCAATGCAGAGGGATTGAGATTATGGGATGCGATATGCCACTACGGATCATACGGCTATAAGGAAGGTCTGTTAGAGATATACGGAATACTCTGTACCGATGTAGAGGGATGCCTTACGGCAGAGGAAGTAATCAAGAAGTGGGAGGATTTCAATGCCAATAAACAGTAGACAGAAGGGGGCGGCAGCGGAGCGCGAGATAGCCAAAATCCTACGGGAACACGGCTATACCAATGCAAGGAGAGGTCAGCAGTTTCACGGAGGCCCTGATAGTCCTGATGTTGTCGGCGCGTTAGACGGGGTACACATCGAGGTCAAGAGGGTTGAGAAGTTAAACCTCACAGACGCATACGCACAGAGCAAGCGAGAGGCAGACCCTTCCGAGATACCGATTGTAGTACACAGGAAGTCAAGAGAGCCGTGGATGGTGACTATGACCTTCGAGAACTTTTTAAGGATATGGAATGGTAACGATAAGACTTGACATAGAAAAGCCGGACTACTGTAAGAAGTGTCCATTCGTTCAGATACGGACGGACAAACACTCCGGGATAGTAAGAGTGTGTCTGTTCACCAAAGAGAACGTGACTTTAGGGGGGA
>JAZUPL010000047.1:0-22846 GCA_045605175.1 Eubacteriales bacterium
AGGAAACGGCGATAGAATAAAAACACCATAAAATGAAGAAAACCGGTGGTTTTCAACCTTAATTTTCTTCAAATTTGTAAAAAACACAACCGAGGTGCTGCGTAATACAACACCTCGGTGTTTTTATTCGGTTATGCCTAAATGAAGCAGCCCCTCCTTTTGTTGTTTATTAGGTGTACTCAACACCTGCGTATCTTTCTGCCTGAACCGAGAAGAGATTGAAGTATCTACCTTTTTTGTTCATTAGTTCCTCGTGGCTTCCCATCTCGGCAATCTGTCCGTTTTCTAAGACGACTATATTGTCGGCGGTTACAGCACTTGAGAGTTTGTGCGATACGAACACCGATATTTTGCCCTTAGCAAGAGCGGTATATTGGTCGAACACCTCCCTCTCGGCAAGGGGATCAAGTGCCGAGGTAGGTTCGTCCAAAATGAGTATATCGCTCTCCTTGTAAAATGCACGGGCTATGGAGAGCTTCTGCCACTGTCCACCCGACAGTTCTGCTCCGTTCTCCTCAAAGACACGGGTAAGGGGCGTGTCAAATCTGTCGGGCATTGTTTCTATAAACGCATACGCTCCGCTTCGTCTTGCGGCGAGTTCGATTTCCTCCATGTTGCAGGGCCTATTCACATCGCCTATACGGATATTCTCTGTGGCGGTTTCTGAATAGTGACCAAAGTCTTGGAATATTATTCCAAACAGGTCGTAGAGGGCAGCAGGATCATATTCACGAAGATCCCTACCATCAAGCAATATACGTCCCTCGGTAGGATCGTATAGCCTTGTCAAAAGTTTAATAAGTGTGGTTTTTCCCGCGCCGTTTAATCCAACCAGCACAACACTTTCACCATGATTAAGTGTAAGATTTATGTTATTAATAACATAGTTTTCGGTTCCCGGATACTTAAAGGAAACATTCTCAAATACTACGGTATGCTCTACTCCACGCTCGGGGATAAGGGGTGTGCTTGATTGGGGGATAATCTTAGGCTCTTCGTTCATAAAGGTTATCATATTATCAATAAACAAAGTACCCTCGTAAATCGTCACCGTAGAGGTAAGAAGCGTGGTAACATAAGAGGCAACAGAAGAACGCGCCCCGGAATAAAGCGAGTAGTCACCAACCATACCCTGGCCAAAGATAACACTGTACGCAACGTAGATGAAAAGTACGCTGCTGACAACGGTGGATAATAGCCCGATAAGTATGGATATTATGCCCTCTTTGATTATCAAACTCTTAAGCCCCTTGTAGTATTTAGCAAATACGTTTTTGTAGTTGTCGATAAAGGTATCACCAAGGCCAAGAATTTTTATCTCCTTTACCCTATCCTTATTTACCATAAGGTTGGAGTAGTAGTTCATCTGTCTGCGCTCTTTTGAGTGGAAGCGAATGTATCTGAAGTTTTTGTTTCGGTAAGCAAAGTTTACTATTGCGCCGGGAATGGCGGAAACAACAATCAAAATAGGTGCAATAGGATGAAGAGTTGCCAAAACTGCAACGAAGGAAACGGCACTTATTATCGCACTTATTACGTTGAAAGAGGCGGTGAGAATACCGATAGGTCGCATACTCGCCTCTCGATTGGCATTTTCAAGTTTTTCGTAAAATTCGGGGTCGTCAAAGCTTGAAAGGTCCACCTCTTTGGACTTGCCTATTATCATAAGCTTGATGTGATTGGTAACAAGTTCGCCGGCGATTCCCGTAACCATTGTCTTTACCTTACCAAGAACCTTTCTTGCAAAGAGGTAAATAAGTTCTAATACAAACAGGAAAATCAGGGGGCTTAAAAACTCGAAAACATCGGCTATAACACTATTCTTCGCGCGAAGTTCGATGAGATTTGCTATCTCGTTAAGCAAATCACGGGATATGTACGCACCAAACACGGGCAAAACACCCTCGAAAACGCAAATTGCCATAAGGGTAACAAGCAGCACAGGGGTTGCCCGCCAAACCAATTTATATATGTAAATAAGGCGAGAGGTAAAACCCGTTATAATAGAGATCATACCTCTGAAAAACCCCTTTTCTTCGATTTCTGAGGGCCTGTTGCCCCTAAAATGTCTATGCATAACGACGCCTTTCCTGAAAATTAAATTATATTATGCTTTTCTCTTATGCGAAAAACAGATAAGAGAACAAAACATTTTTTTCTTCTAAAGTGAGAATTGCACATGACCTGCCACCGTCACCGTAATATAGAGAGCCGGGATTTACGTAATATACCCCGTCACGGTATTCTTCCTTACGCCTGTGGGTGTGGCCGTAAAGCACGATGTCCGCTTTGGTATTTTTTGCAAGGGCATAAAGCCCATCCATACCACTCTTTACGCCATAGTTGTCACCGTGAGTATAGACTATGCGATGTCCAAGGACATCAAGCGTTGCCGTCTTTTCAAGGGGCATAGATCGAAATATTCTGTCAAAATCACAATTGCCTCTTACGGCAAGCCAGGAATTTTTTCGAAGTCTGAAATATTCGCTGACAAACTCCATATCCGATATGCCGTCACCAAGAAAAATAACTGCGTCCAAATCGGTATGCCGAGAGATTGCCTCCATTAGCAAATCCGCACGACCGTGAGTATCGGAGGCGATAAGAAATTTTAGTCTGTTCATAAAACCTCGAACAATTAAACTTGTTTTGCATAAGATATAACGAGAAAGGAGTTATACTATGCGATTAGACAAGGAACAACTGCAACAATTAACATCACTGCCCGACAAAGAATTGTGGGAAAAGATAGTTGCGTTTGCTCGCGGATATGGCTTAACACTGCCAGAAGCAACGCCCCCACCCGAACAAATGCAAAAACTTCGAAGTGCGGTAAACCCCTCGGGTAAAGCAAATCTCGCAGAGGCATTAAGGGTAATAAATGAATATAGAAAGGGTGGGAAGAAATGAGCGATACACCGGATTTAGGGCAGGTAATAAATCTGCTTATGCAAAACCCTGCTATAATCGAGAGCATAGGCTCAATGATTAAAAACAAAACCGAAACAACCCCCGCCGAGAATGAAAGCATCGAAGAAGTTCCAACCTCTCTGCCACCGAGAGCCGAGCCCATAAAGGGTCATAGCAACAGATCGGCTCTCTTAGGTGTTATGAAGCCATATTTACGAGCATCACGGGCTAATGCCATTGACAGTATGATTAGCATACTTGACATATTAGACAAAATGAGGGGGAGATAATGTATACAAGACCTTATAACAACGACGGACTAACGATAGAGATACCCGACAACTATGACGGCTCTATGTTAGGCGGTCAGATTGCCGAGCCTGTACATAGCGACAACCCCGGACAAGGGGATGAGCAATGCAGCGCCCGTCCCACCTTGCCATTCTCGGGATTGTTTGGAAATTTCTTCAAAAACGGAAAGTTTAGTTTACAAACCTTGGAGTTTGAAGACCTGCTTATTATAGGTATTGCACTATATATGCTGTTTTCAAAAGACGGGGATAAGGAATGCGGTATCCTTTTGCTGCTGCTCCTATTTATTGGATAGTAGCCACCCGTGTTAAATTAAAACAGGGTGTACTGGCTTGTTTCGTTCATTCCGTCAAGCACATGATTGCGCCTTAGGATCTCGATAACCGACTTTGATATACCTGTGCGAAGCCTGAGTTCTTCTACGGAGAACAGATCGTACTTCTGGCGAGCCTCTATGATTTTTTGTGCAGCGGTATCGCCAAGCCCAGGCAAGGAATTAAATGGCATACGAATTTTACCGTCCTCGGGAAGATAGGCAGTTGCGTCCGACCTGTTGAGGTCAACGTTCATAAACACAACTCCACGAGCCATTGCCTCTCGAACGAGATAGAGCGTGGTAAGCTGCTCATTTTCCTTGGCGGTAGTATCGTTTCCTTTATCCTCTATTTCTTTTATCTTAGCACTGACTCCCTTATAGCCCTTGGCGACTATTTCACCGTCAAAGCCGCCGGGGGCAACGGTGAGAAATGCGGCATAAAACTCCATTGGATAATAAATCTTGTACCAACCAAGACGTATGGCGGACATATCGTATGCCGCTGCGTGTGCCTTGGGGAACATATATTTAATCTTTTTACAAGACCAAATATACCACTCGGGGATACCGTGTTCGAGCATTTCTTTCTCCCACTCCGGCTTTACCCCCCTGCCCTTTCTTACCGACTCCATTATATCAAAGGAGAGCGAATCCGGCAGGCCGTGTTGAATCAGATATAGCATAATGCCGTCACGTGTACCCACAACCTCGGATATAGTACAGGTGCCCGCTTTTATAAGAGTCTGTGCGTTTCCGAGCCATACGTCAGTGCCGTGTGTGAGTCCCGAAATCTGGAGCAGGTCGGCAAAGTTTTTGGGCTTTGCGTCAAGGAGAACCTGTTGAATAAACTTCGTACCCATTTCAGGGATACCGTATGTACCGAGCAAACAACCGCCGATATCGTCGGGGCTTATTCCAAGAGGTCTTGTCGATGCAAAAAGTTCATAGACCGACTTATCGTTCATCTTAACGTTAAGCACACTTGTACCTGTGTACTTCTCAAGCATCTTATACTTGGTGGGCATATCGTGTCCAAGTTCGTCAAGTTTAAGTATGGTGTCGTGAAGATATGAGAACTGGAAGTGAGTCGTTACTGTGTCGGCACGCGGATCGTCTGCGGGATGCTGAACAGGTGTGAAGTCATAGACATCATACTCCATAGGAATAACTATAATACCACCGGGATGCTGTCCCGTGGTCTTTTTTATACCCATTATACGGGTGACCATATAGCCTATCTGTCCCTTGGGTATCTTTGTCTTATGTTCTTCGAGGTATTTGTTTATATATCCCCAGGCGGTCTTGTCCGCAAGACCTGTAATTGTTCCCGCACGGAAAACGTGTCCTTCACCAAAGAGTTCCTCGGTATATTTATGCACCTTGCCCTGGACATCTCCTGAGAAGTTCAGGTCTATATCAGGGGACTTTTCACCAAAGAATCCGAGGAAGGTTTCAAAGGGTATATCGTGTCCGTCCTGATACATCAATTCGCCACAGACGGGACAAGCCTTGTCGTCAAGGTCAAAGCCCGAACCGACCGAGCCATCAGTGACAAACTCGGTGTGTCGGCATTTCAGACAGCGGTAGTGTGGCGGCAACGGGTTTACCTCGGATATGCCCGACATAGTTGCCACAAAGGACGAGCCGACCGAGCCTCGAGAGCCAACCAAATAGCCGAGGCTCTCGGAATAGGCAACGAGTTTAACCGCTATCATATATAGTACGGCAAAACCGTTGTTGATAATAGATTCAAGTTCCCTTTTAAGGCGCTTTTCTACAATTTCGGGAAGTTCATCACCATACCACTCGTGGGCACGTCGCCAACAAGACTCTGTCAGGTCTTCGGCCGCTCCCGGAATGTTTGGCTCGTATCTGCCCTTCGGTATCGGGCGAATTTCCTCGCACATATCGGCTATTCTGTTGGGGTTTTCTATTACTACCTCGTGGGCTATTTCGTCGCCAAGATAGTCAAACTCCGAGAGCATCTCTTCGGTATTGCGAAGGTAGATAGTAGAGGGGTTGTCCGCATCGGGGAACTTCATTCCCGCCATAATTATTCGACGGTATATCTCTTCCTCAGGATTTATAAAGTGAGCGTCACAGGTAGCGCAAACCGGCTTGCCAAGTTTTTTGCCAAGTTCGTAAATTCTACGGTTTATAGCCTTTAAGTCCTCCACACTCTCTATTCTGTCAAACTCCGGTTTTTCACTCTCTACCTGGAAGAGATTGTTGCCGAGGGGTTGAATTTCAAGATAGTCATAGAAGGACGCAATCTCCTCTATATCCTCTTCGCTTCTTCCTGAGAGAATAGCCTTGTAAAGTTCACCAGCCTCGCAAGCAGAACCGATAATAAGTCCCTCTCGATACTGTTCAAGTACTGTCTTCGGAATACGGGGGAAACGCTTATAATAGTCAAGATAAGAGAAGGATATGAGTCTATAAAGGTTTTTAAGTCCCTCTTTGTTCTTGGCAAATATTATCATATGATAGGTGGGCAAATTCAAAGGATCGGCATTGGTGCTCATCGCATTCACCATGCCTTCAAAGTTTATAATACCCTCGCTGCGAAGCCTGTCCATCATCACAAAGAGAATTTTTGCGAGCATCTCTGCATCCGCTACCGCTCTGTGATGCTCGAAGTTGCCGAGATTATAATGCTTGGCTATCGTATCAAGCCTGTGGTTTTTAAGATCGGTATTGAGATAGCGGGAAAGACCTACCGTGTCAAGGTAGGTGTTGTTCACAGAGCGTTCAAGACGCTCCGCAGCAACCTTTATAAATCCGACGTCAAAGTTGGCGTTGTGGGCAACGAGAATAGCGTCACCTATAAAATCAAGAAATTTCGCAATAGCCTCTTTTTCCTTTGGGGCGTCCTTTACCATATCATCAACAATACCGTGTATCTTGCTGCTTGACTCAGGAATATGGCACTCCGGATTGACGAAGGTAGAAAAGTTGTCCACTATCTCGCCATCCTTGATTTTAACCGCACCAATCTCAATAATACGGCAGTTTTTGCTGGACAGACCTGTGGTTTCAATATCAAACACCACCATCTCGCTGTCAAAGTCGGGACGTGCCGAGCCAAAGACACATCTCGCCGTATCATTGACAAAATATGCCTCCATGCCGTATAAAATCTTCAGATTTACGTCGGGATTCTTTTTCTTTGCCGCTTCCAGAGCAAGCATAATCTCGGGGAAGGACTGAACATTTCCGTGATCGGTCACCGCAATGGCGGTATGTCCCCAACGAATTGCCGTATTGACAAGTTCCTGTGGAGTGATTATGGCATCCATAGCGGACATATTGGTATGTAGGTGCAGTTCTACCCTCTTTTCAGGGTAGTCATCGGTTCTTTCAACCTTATTTATCTGCTTTATGCCACGAATATCTATAAAGGTTTCGTTGTCAAATTTATCCTGTCTTAATCTGCCGGAAATAGCAACGTGAGTACCCGGCTTAAACTTTTTTAGCCAACCGCCCTCGCCGCCGTCCTCAATAGGAAGACTCTTTTTTGCCTCAATACCACAGGCACCGTCAGAAATGCCTATGGTAAGATTTAGCCTATCTCCATTTCTCGATTCCTTGGTTTCAATGCTATACACCGTACCGAGGAATATCCCGCCGCTTTTAATCTTTAAAACTTCCGACAGGGGCGTAGGCTCGATAACTTCAAAATCCTCTCCCCATATAAGCGAAGTTTCGGACAAATCATAAGTTGATGCGCCCATAACATATCGGGTGTCGCTTATTGTTTCGTTTTTGCCTGAGAGTATGGAAATTCCAACCTTTTTCTCAAAATCATAGTGAGGATCGGCGGCTCGTGCCTCCTCCTCTTTTTTTGCCTGTGCCTCCTGACGCACACGTATAGATTTCTCACGATTTGCTCGCTCGGTTTCAAAGAGTATTCTCTCTCGCTCTCTCTGCATAGACTGCTCGTATTCGTAGGCGCTCTTTGAGGATACTATATCAATTTTCCTTGAGATTCCATATCGTGAAAGTAGAATGTCCGAAAGAAGTGTTTCGGTATTTGCCTGCTTTACAAATTCTACACCCTGCTCGAAGAAAGGGATTTCCACCCTAATCATTTCGCCATCATCGGAATACACCGCATTACTGAAAAAGCCGTGAGTTACCGCGCCTATCATCGCCGCCTCAAGGGTTATCTCGTCAAATAGAGAAAGGTCAAAGCACTCGGGGGGAAAATGAGGATATATCTTAAAGGACTCTGCCTTGTATAAAGCACGGCACTCGTCCTCTATCTCATAGATTATCTCGGCATCATAGTGCCTGTCAAACCTAAGGTCTATCGCAATTACAAGCGGTTGCCTTTGAAGTTTGAATGAGGCGTCTGTGGCACTCTCCAAAAGAGCACGCTTGTCCTTGTCGGGATTATATCTTGTGAAAACTTCTAAGAAGCGTTTGCTCTGCATTGCTATCCTTTCCTTTGCTTTATACTATATTAAGGTCTTGACCGTGGTGACCTTAATAATTAAATCATATTTTTTAACTCTTCTATAAGTGTGTCAACGAGCCTGTCCTCGCTGACCTTTCTTATTATCTCGCCCTTTTTGAAGAGCAGACCTTCGCCGTCCCCTCCGGCTATGCCGATGTCGGCTTCTCGTGCCTCGCCAGGGCCGTTTACTGCACAGCCCATCAATGCAACCTTGACAGGAAGTCTATCAAGTCCCTCACTCTTTATCCTTTTTTCAAACTCCCTGTGAATTGCAATTAGGTCTATACGGGTTCTGCCACAGGTGGGACAGGACACGATGTCCATTCGCTTTTCCCGTGACAGACCAAACACCGAAAGAATTTGACGTGCGACCTCCACCTCTCTGTCAGGTGTATCGGTCAAGGACACGCGTATGGTGTCGCCAATTCCTGAAGAAAGGAGTGCCCCTATGGCGGCACTGCTCTTTATAACTGCGCTCTCTCCTCCACCTGCTTCGGTGACACCGAGGTGCAGAGGATAGTCGGTTTTTTCGGCAAGAATGCGATTTGCTTCTATCATTTCCATAGGTGTAGATGCTTTTACCGAAATAATAATATCTCTAAAATCAAATCTTTCAAGCAAAGACACGTGATAAAGTGCGCTCTCGGCAAGGGCGGCGGCGGTAGGGCCACCGTGCTTTTTCAAAATAGAACTTTCAAGCGAACCTGAATTTACTCCAATACGGATAGGCACTCGGCTTGCTCTACACGCTTCGGTGACAAGTCGAACCTTTTCATCATCCCCGATGTTACCGGGGTTTATGCGTATTTTATCAACGCCAGCCTCGGCACAGGCTATGGCTATTTTATAATTAAAGTGAATATCTGCAACAAGAGGTATGGTTATTCCACGGCGACGAAGTTCGGTAAAGGTTTTAACCGATTCTATGTCGGGTGCGGTTATTCTTACTATGTCACAACCCGCCTCGCACAGACTCATAACCTGACGATAGGTAGCCTCTATATCGTGGGTATCGGTGTTGGTCATCGACTGAATACTGATAGGCGCATCGCCACCAATGGCCATATTGCCAACTATAACCTTTCTTGTCTGTCTTCGCTCCATGTTTTTATCCTCTCATCTGCTTTCTAAAACAGTTGTATTACATCCTTTACCATAATTATCAGCGAAAGACCAAGCAAAATTAGAAGCCCGACGCTGTTTATGATAGCCTCCACCTTGCGTGGCAGACGCTTTTTCGTAATCATCTCTACAAGTATGACTATAAGCCGTCCACCGTCAAGGGCGGGAATCGGCAAAAGGTTCATAAAACCTAAATTTATACTAATCAATACGGTAATTTCAAGCACCGAGGAAAAGCCCTGTGCCACCGCATCGCCAATAGCACCCGATATTCCTACCGGCCCCGAAATTGCACCTACCGAATATCTTCCTGTAATTAAATCGTATATCGATTCCCAACACATACGAACAACGAGGGCGGTACGGCGGAAGGATAGTCCAAATACATTGAAGAAGTTTTTGTCAATTCTTGAAACCTTGATATCCGGAATACCGAAAACCTGCCCCTGTTGGGTAAGTTGGGGGAACAGAACACCTTTAATAACCTCGCTCTTTCCCTCTCTTAGAACCGTCAAATCCACAGGCCTGTTGCCCTGTCGCATTATCTCATAAGAGAATTCCTCGTATATTACCACGCTCTTTCCGTTTACGTGGGTTATAATGTCACCCACTTTAAGACCGTAATCAGAGGAAGGTCTGTTATACTCAAAGCCCTCCACATCACTAAACTCATTCTCGCTAATAAACCCACCAACTGCAGTATTGCCATCTACTGTAATAGAAACAAGCAATATCATAGCGAGAAAACCAAATAAAATGTTTACAGTCGCACCTGCCGCGGTAATGATAAAACGCTGCCAAGCAGGTTTCTTATCAAAGGAGTTGGGATCATCCGACTCACCGTCCTCGCCCGCCATCGCAACATATCCGCCGATGGGAAGTATTCCAAGGCTATACTGTATTCCGCTTTTTTTGGAATCGTAGGTTATCAGTTTCGGTCCCATACCAATGGCAAACTCATTTACCGTCACACCAAAAATACGAGCGGTGATGAAATGACCGAACTCATGTATAAATATCAGGAAGCCAAACACAAGAATGGCAGAAATTATCGTTATAAAAGTACCCAATTTAATTCTCCAATTTAGATTTTTGCTATAAGGCTCTCGGCTACACTCCGTGCCTCTCGGTCGGCATCAATTATGCCCTCTAAGGTATGTTCGGTTTTACGCTCGACAAGACTCGCAAAACCGCTTAAAACAACCTCGTATATATCGAGGAAGCCTATTCGCCCGTCAAGAAACGCATCAACAGCCACCTCATCAAGCGCGTTCATTACGGCAGGCATAGCGCCGCCAAGGCTCATAGCCTCCTTTGCCAAAGAAAGGAACGGAAACGCCTCTGTATCCGGTGCGTTGAAGGTCAGACTTCCTACCTTGAATAGGTCGAGCGCGGGGACGTGTGTTTCCTGTCGGTAGGGGTAATCCACCGCATACTGAACGCACATTCTCATATCAGGGACAGAAAACTCGCCAATTATACTGTTATCAATATATTCTACCGCCGAATGCAGTATGCTCTCTCGGTGTATGGTTACAGAAATCTGCTCCGGGGAAACAGAAAACAGGTGTGCCGCCTCTATGACCTCAAAGCCCTTGTTCATGAGGGTTGCAGAATCTACGGTTATCTTTCTACCCATTTTCCAAGTGGGGTGAGCCAACGTGTCAGCGAGGGTGACGCCCGCGAGTTTTTCTCTTGTGTATCCATAGAACGGGCCACCTGAGGCTGTGAGTATTATACGCTTAAGTTCCTCGCGTCTTCCCACCTTCAAGGACTGAAAAATCGCAGAATGCTCGCTATCGACAGGGATAATCTCTACCCCTTTTTCCATAGCACGTGAGGTGACTATCTCGCCCGCTATAACCAAGGACTCCTTGTTAGCAAGGGCTAGCCTTTTACCCGAATCTATAACAGACAGACTGGGTATAAGACCTGCCTCGCCAAGTATGGCGTTTATCACGACCTCGGCAGAACTTTGGTGTATGCCCTCGGCAATACCCTCTTCTGACGCTAATACTTTAATATTTGTATCAGAAAGAGATAACGCAAGTTCCTTTGCTCTTTCTTTGTCAGCCAATGCCACAGCACGGGGAGAAAACTCTCGCGCAATAGCCTCAAGCGACACAGCATCGCTGCCTGCACTAATAAAATCAACTTTATACCCCCTGGCACGAGCGACGTCCAGCGCCTGTCTTCCAACAGAGCCGGTCGCACCAAGAATGGCAACAGTTTTGCTCATAAAACCTCCTTGCCCATCTTTGGGACAAAAATCGCCGCAAACTTGCTTTATGCGGCGATTCTATATTTATATTGCCGTAAAGGGCGGGAAAATCAAACAAATTACCATAAGCACTGCCGATATAGACAATACCGAATCGAAGCGGTCAAGGATTCCTCCGTGTCCGGGGAGAATGTTGCTGTAATCCTTCACTCCGTATTCTCTTTTTATAAGAGATGCCCACAGGTCGCCTATCTGTGCAACAATAGTCAAAACAAATCCCATTATTCCAAGAACAAGATAGTTTGCATCCATAGAGAAGAAGAACTCTATAATAAAGCCGTAAAGCAAAAACGCAAGTGTGCCAAACACAACACCCGCAATTGCTCCCTCAACCGACTTTTTCGGACTTAATACCGGAGCAAGCCTATGCTTGCCAAAACGACTGCCTATCAAATAGGCGAATATGTCAGGCACCCATGCGCCAATAAAGAGCATCTCAAAATAGAACACGCCGTTTTCCATATAACGGACCAAGCCAAAGGCACTGAATGCTACTATGACATAGGATACCATCATAAAGGCAGATGCCACCGTCTTGTACCCTAAAGTTCCACCTGTAAACACCGATACTGAAATAAGGTAAAACATATAGGCTATCAGGGATAGGGCAAGGATCAAAATATATGTCGTTTGCCTTTCGGGGGCGAAGAAATAACCATAGGAGAAGAACGGAAGTAGTGCCGCCAGAATATACGAAGGCACGGAAACGAAATATTTTCTATCAAGTCCAAGAACGCGAAGCACCTCCCAAGAGGCAAGGGCAGATAACACCCCAAGTGCTATTGGATACACAATGTATTCGGAAAAAATGAGTATTGGCAAACCGAACACAAGTATTCCAAGTGCAGTAAGCAGCCTTACTTTCATACAACCTCCTCTCCATTTATGGGTTATTGTTAACTAAAATTCACTATTTAGATTTGTTTTTCTCTTCCTCCGAGTCAAGACCGCCAAAGCGACGTCTGCGACGGTAGAACTCCTCTACCGCGGCAATCATCTCCTTGCGTCCGAAGTCGGGCCAGAGCGTGTCGGTGACGTACAGTTCGGAATAAGCGCCCTGCCAGATGAGGAAATTAGACACTCTTAACTCTCCCGCCGTCCTGATTATCAAATCGGGGTCGGGAGAATTGCAAGTATAAAGATGACGGCTTATATCCGCCTCTGTAACAGGTGAACAGCCCTCTTTTATAGCCTCGTTTACTGCGTGGACTATCTCATCTCTACCGCCGTAATTGAGGGCAAGATTACAAATAAAGGGGCGGTTTTTTGCCATTTCTTCAATCTCTATACATTTGTTGCGAAGTTTCTCGGAAAGAACCGACTTGTCACCCAAAAAACACATAGAAAAATCGGGATCGCTTTTAATTTTAGGTATTACTACCTCGTCGAGGTACTTATAGATAAGATCCATAAGCCCATCAACCTCATCCTTTGGCCTTTTCCAGTTTTCGGTAGAGAAGGCATAAAGAGTAACATGGTGGACTCCCATACGGCGGAAGTCCTCCAAAATCTTTTGAATTATCTTTGCTCCCGCAACATGGCCGGCACTTCTCGGCAAAAGGCGTTTCTTTGCCCATCTGCCGTTGCCGTCCATAATTATACCGATAGACTGAAGTCTATCATCCACCTGCGGAAGTCCATCCTTATAGGTAAGCGCCACAGCAATACTCCTTGTCGGATTAGATTTCCATTATCTCCTTGGTCTTTGCCGCGGTAACAGCATCTATTTCCTTAACATACTTGTCAGTCAGGTCCTGAACCGCCTTTTCCGAAGCCTTTGCCTCATCCTCGGTCATCTCGCCATCCTTCTTCATCGACTTGATTTTATCGGTAGCATCACGGCGAATATTTCGAATAGCAACCTTTGCATCTTCGCCCATTCTGGATATCTGCTTGGAAAGTTCGCGACGACGCTCCTCGGTGGTGGGAGGGAATGACAGACGAATGCAACTGCCGTCATTCTGGGGATTTATGCCGAGGTCGGAGGTAAGTATTGCCTTTTCAATACCCTTCATCGCACTCTTGTCCCACGCGGTGATAACGATAGTGCGAGCATCGGCAACCTTAATCTCTGCTATTGCGGATATAGGTGTGGGCGAGCCATAGTAGTCAACCATAATCTTTTTAAGAACGTCGGGGTTTGCTCTGCCCGCTCTAATGGTGGAAAGGTTGTCGCTATAAGAAGCAATAGTCTTCTTCATTCTGGTTTCAAAATCTCTGGTATCAAGTTTCATAATAATGCTCCTCTATTTTTATGCTAAATTAAATAATTTTATTCGGGGTTAAATCTTATTCCGCGGTAACAATCGTACCGACAACCTTACCCTCTACTGCGGCGATAATATCCTCGGGTGTCTTCAAGCCAAAGACACGGATAGGCATACCGGTAGAAAGACAGAAGGCGGTAGCGGTAGCATCAATAGCCTTCAAATTCATTGCGAGAACATCGGATGCTTTCACGGTTTCAAGACGCTTTGCATCAGGGTTTTTGCGAGGGTCGTCGGTGTATATGTAATCAATGTTTTTCGCCATAAGCATCGCCTCTGCACCTATTTCCGCAGCCCTTACAGCACCGGTGGTGTCGGTGGAGAGGAAAGGAATACCAAGTCCTGCGCCGAGGACTACTATCCTGCCCGCCTCCAAATGAGCTTTTGCCGCTTCTGAAGAATAAACGTCTGCAAAGGGGGACATAGGCACAGCCGTCATTACAACAGCCTCTTTTCCTGCGCGGACTATCGCTTCTTTCAAGCATATTGCATTGATTACGGTAGCAAGCATACCCATTCGGTCTGCCGACGTCCTGTCCATCTCGCCACCCTGTCTGCCACGCCAGATATTACCCGCACCGACGACTACCGCCAATTCGTAGCCTTTGTTAGCACAGGACTTGAGCGCTTCGGCAACGCGATCAACAAACACACTGTCATATATATCGGTTGAGCCGTTTGCAAGAGCCTCTCCCGACAACTTAAGTAGAACTCGTTTCATAAGATTCTCCTCACCGTTTTTACTGCTACTATTTTACAACAAACTTGACCGTTTGTAAACACTTTTCTTAAAATTTATTAAAATAAATATTACTTTGCACGCACGCGGTAACGCTTTGGTCATCCCCCCTCCGCAGTTGCTCACGAAGATTGTTTTGTACTTTGTTTTGCTTCACGCCATTTATTTGCCGCTAAAAAACGCAAATTCAAAGGTTTTAATTTTACACGGGTGACACTTTGGCATGTTTTAGAAAAAACAAAAGAGAGGCAAACGATGGACTTCAACCGTCAAAAGCGCTTGGCTTTTCGGCTTTGCTTCACGTTTACCTCTGCATCTTATTAAGTTATTTTTTAAGCGCAATTGCGCGGCGAGCCTTTTCTGCTATGTTAGTACTTGTCAAGCCGTAAAGTTCAAGAAGTTCGGGCACTTTTCCACTTCTACCGTAACTATCCTCCACACCGACACGCAAAACCGGAACAGGGCATGTTTCTGCAACCACCTCGGCAACCGCAGAGCCAAGTCCTCCAATAATGTTGTGCTCCTCGGCGGTAACAATCGCACCCGTCTTTTGCGCGCACTCGATAATAAGAGTTGCGTCAATTGGCTTTATGGTATGGATATTTACTACCCCTGCATCAATACCCTCTTTTGCAAGAATATCGGCAGCCTCAAGAGCCAAATGAACCATATATCCGTTTGCAACAATGGTGACATCCTTGCCCTCGCGGTAGGTTACACCCTTGCCGAGTTCAAACTTGTAATCGGGCAAAATTTCCTTGGTAATATCGGGAACTGCATATCTGCCAAAACGGAGATACATCGGACCTTCGTAGGTCATCGCACACTCAACTGCGGCATACGCTTCGGTTGCATCGGCGGGAGATACTATAACCATACCGGGGATAGTACGCATAAGAGCGATATCCTCATTACACTGGTGGGTTGCACCGTCCTCACCTACTGTGATACCTGCGTGGGTTGCACCTATCTTTACATTAAGATGGGGGTAGCCTATGCAGTTGCGAACCTGCTCAAAGGCTCTGCCCGCGGCAAACATAGCAAATGAGGATGCGAACACGGTCTTGCCCGTGGAGGCTATACCTGCCGCAACGCACATCATATTTCCCTCTGCAATCCCGCAGTCAAAGAAACGATCCGGAAACTTCTTCTTAAACATTCCTGTTTTAGTAGCCGCAGCGAGGTCGGCGTCCAAAACAAGAAAATCAAACTTGTCACCAAGGTCGGCAAGCGCCGCACCATAACTTTCTCTTGTAGCCTTTTTATCTGCCATTTCTCTCACCTCACTTAAGTTCTTCGGCAATTTTGGTCAAATCGTCAAGAGCCACACGGTACAAATCCTCTTTGGGCGCCTGTCCGTGCCACTGGCAAGCATTTTCCATATAGGAAACACCCTTACCCTTAACCGATTTCGCAATTATAACGGTGGGCTTGCCCTTAACCGTGCGAGCCTCTGCAAAGGCAGAGGCGATCTGTTCAAAATTGTGGGCGTCTATGGAGATAACATGCCAACCAAAGGCGGCAAACTTCTCATCGTGGGGAGTGGGATTCATAACTTCGACAACAGGACCGTCTATTTGCAGTCCGTTCCAGTCAAGGACACAAACAAGATTATCTAACTTGTAGTGAGCGGCAAACATAGTCGCCTCCCAAACCTGACCTTCCTCGCTCTCGCCGTCACCAATAACGGTGTAAACCCTGTAATTCTTGCCAAACACCTTTGCAGAAAGAGCCATACCACAAGCGGCAGAAAAACCAAGCCCGAGTGAGCCTGTGGACATATCTACACCGGGAACGCCTTTCATATCCGGGTGGCCCTGTAAACGAGAGCCTGTCTTACGAAGGGTTTTGATCTCCTCCTTGGGGAAGAAGCCACGCTCTGCAAGAGTGGCGTAAAGAGCAGGGGCGGTATGTCCCTTGGAAAGAACAAATCTGTCCCTATCCTCCCATGCGGGCTCTTCTGTGCGAATGTTCATCTCTTCAAAATAAAGATAGGTAAGAATGTCGGCAATAGAAAGTGAGCCACCGGGATGGCCGCAAGCGGCATTATAGACACCCTCTATAATGCTAAAACGTACGTTGTTTGCTATACGCTTTAACTCTACAATCCTTGATTGATCCATGTTGTCCTCCGTGGATTTATCTTTTTCATTAACATTCTACAATAAAATACCATAAAAGTCAAGTAAAATAATATAAAGGTTACTACGTTATTTTTGGCGAAAAAGCACAAGGCGTTTTCAAAGCACAATAGAAATCTTGGACATATTCCAACTATAATATTGTGTAAATGTTTATTTACATTTTTCAAATTATCGAAAAAATAATCTCACACGGGTGCCCGTGTGAGATTATTTTACAA
Source organism: Eubacteriales bacterium (assembly GCA_045605175.1). Classification (GTDB taxonomy): domain Bacteria; phylum Bacillota; class Clostridia; order Oscillospirales; family CAG-272; genus UBA1740. The sequence continues at coordinate 16,769 of JAZUPL010000047.1, forward strand.
TCTTTCTCTGGTGGCGTACTGGACCAGAAAGCCGAGTATCGCTATGATAAGTGTGAGTATCAACATGCCGAGCCACTCGCGTCCCACAAAGAGTTCCCAAGTGGTAAAATCGTAGAAATGGCGGATTACGGTAGCAACACCAAAGCCACCGAGCATCGAAGTGCCTGCCATTTCGATATACTTGCGAAGAATGAAAGCAAGAACTATTGCGGCGACCGCAGCGATAAGGGCAACAACATAGTTGCCGGCAAGCGGAACTATCATACCTCCACAGAAGAAGAGATAGACGCTGTATCCCGACACAATGGCGTAGAACAGAATGTAGAGGAGTTTGCTTAACACGCCACTAACAATACCACCTACTACACCAATTACCCAAGTAGGTAGGGTGGGGATAATAGGCAAAACCAAGGGTGAAAGCCAATACACTCCTGCGACAAATCCCGCAATAAAGAATGCGGTGAAACGAAGCACCGAGAACATCTTCTTGCCAAACAGGGTAACTATCAGGAATATTACACCAAGCGAAATGGGAATCCAAATGCCAAGGAAGGAAATAAACTCCCAAGTGCCATTCCACCATGCAAGAACATCGGCGTTTGAGGATATATCTAACAAAAGAGCGACTATCGCTTGGTAAATAACGTCGAAGCCGTACTGTGCATTTATTAGACTATTAAAAAAGGTTTCTATTGCTTCCATAAGCGAGCCTCTCCTTTACTAAATTTAATATTTTATTTGACATTATTATGTCTGTGGTATGTTATATTATATCATATTGGACTACCTATGTCAATAGAGTAAGAGGCTATAATATTTTGATATATTGTAAATTTTGCTTCCAATTTTTGTTTTGTTTTGCATTTTTTTACATTTTGAAACATTAAACCGCCCTGCTCTGCTTTGCGGGGCGGTTTATTACAATCGGTTTATATTTCGCCGTGACCTCCGAGGAAGGCGGCGGTCTTTTGGCTCTTGGGATTTTCGAACACCTCCTCGGGTGTTCCTATTTCCTCTATCAAGCCGTCACACATATATATCACCTTGTCGGAGATGCCACGAGCAAACTCAAGTTCGTGGGTGACAACAATCATTGTACGGTCATCTCCCTTAAGCCCTTTGATAACCTTCAAGACCTCGCCTGTAAGTTCGGGGTCAAGGGCGGAGGTCGGTTCATCAAAGCACAGAATATCAGGGTGTAGCATCAAGGCTCTGGCTATTGCAACTCGCTGTTGCTGACCTCCCGAAAGGAAGCAGGGATAGGAATCCCTCTTGGCAGAAAGGCCTGTCGTTTCAAGAATCCTTGCCGCCCTTTCTTCTATCTGCTCTATAATTTCTTTCTTGTTTTTTCTAAAATTCGCCTTATCCCTGTTCTTTTCGTGAAGAATTGGTGCGAGAGTCAGATTTTCCATTACGCTGTACTGTGGGAAAAGGTTGAACTGCTGGAACACAAGTCCCATACGCTTTTGCGCATCCGGGGATATGACAGGCTTGCCGTCCTCGACATAGAAAACACGGTCGCCACCGATATAGATTTCTCCCGAATCCGGAGTTTCTAAAAAGTTAAGACAGCGAAGGAGTGTGGTTTTGCCACCGCCTGACGAGCCTATTATGGATAGCACCTCGCCTATTTCAAGCGAAAAGGATACACCACGAAGCACCTCGGTGTTGCCAAACTTCTTTTTTAGATTTTTGACTTCAATAATTGCCATACTCCCTCCTTATGTCCTGAAATAGTCGAGTTTTTTCTCAAGATATCCAAAGAGAATAGTGAGAATACCGACAAATATAAGATAAAATCCGCCTGCGTAGAAGATAGGCCATATAAGTCCGTTATTTGTCAAGGCGGTTTCACCCATATACATAAGTTCGCAAACGCCTATGACGTTAGCAAGAGAGGTATCCTTTACAAGTGTTATAACCTCGTTGCTCATCGGTGCTAATACACGCTTTACCACCTGGAGGAGGACCACCTTGAAGAAGACGTCGGTCTTTGACATACCGAGTACCTGTCCCGCTTCGTACTGCCCTATGGAAATAGACTGGATGCCGCCGCGGAATATCTCGGAGAAGTAGGCGGCGTAGTTTATTACAAAGGCAACGAGAGCCGCAATAAATCTTGTCGAAATAGTAGTGTCAAACCACTGCCAACCCGTGTTCATCGTCGGCCAGACAAATCCGAAAAGAAGCCCCGGCACATAGAATACCACAAAGATTTGCAGCATCAGCGGTGTTCCTCGAAGAACCCAGACGAGCAACTTGAAAGGTATAGAGAGGGGCTTGAACTTTGACATCGTGCAAAAGGATATCAATAGTCCAAGGGGCAAGGAAAGTATAAGCGTAAGAGCAAACAAAAAGAAGGAGGTCGTAAATCCGTCAAGGAGGTTGCTCGTTATGTTCCAAAAAATTTGCATTAAAAACTCCTGAAATTCAACAACCTACCCCGCCTTTGGGCGGGGTAGGATAATTTAATTAGTCAAGTGCTTCGAGGGCGGTATCGTTAAGAACTACGGAGCCGTACTCCTCTACGAGTTCTGCCATCTTGCCGTTGTGATAGTATTTCTTGAATACCTCGTTGAGAAATGCCACCATATCCGAGCCTGTGCGACAACCTACTGCGAAAATCTCACGGGAGAAGGATATAACCTCGGGGTCTATCATAACGAGGTCGGAATAGTCACCCTCGCCTACAAGACCTGCCGCCATTGTCTGGTCGATAATAGCAACTTGGGAGGTACCTGCCTGAACCTCAAGAAGTGCGGTAGCCTGATTGCCAACACGGTTTATGGTAGTTGCGCCAACGCTGTTGGTAGCAGTGATATCACCTGCAGAGCCGTCCTCTACGGCGATCTTTGCGTTCTTGAGCGATTCAATGGTAGTGTAAAGAGATGAGTTTTCTGCCTTGGTAACAACAACCTGCTTGTTCTCGGCATAGGAAACAGAGAAGTCCATCCCCTCGTCAAGTTCATCGGTGGCGGTCATACCGTTCCAGATAAGGTCGATGTTCTTGGACTGAAGCTCGGCGGTCTTCTTTTTCCAATCTATAACAACAAACTCAACCTCAACGCCAAGTTCCTCGGCTGCAAGTCTTGCCATATCTGCATCAAAACCGATCCATTCACCGTCGGGAGTTTCCTTGTAATCCATAGGAGGATATTCGGTTATACCTACAACGAGTTTGCCCTTTGCCTGGATATATTCCTTGTCGGTTTGAGTTCCGCCGCAGGATACGAAGCACATAAGGCCGAGTACAGCCAACAATACAATTGCAATAATCTTTTTCATTTCTTTTTCCCTTTCTTCGTGCGCCTGTCAAATTCGCGGTGTTAGTATCAGAATTTGCGATTTGGCGTTGCTGACGCACACTTTAGTTTGATAAAGTGACTTCATTATACACCTTTGAAATGAGTTTGTCAATACTTTAGTTAAATAAAGTTTTCGTTTTTTTGATTTTTGTAACAAATGGCAAATCCAGGGTGTTAACAAGTGTATGTTTTGTCTGTTTTCAACAAGTATTTTCTGTTGCAATAAAAAGAACCGTCAGCGTGTGACGGTTCTTTTTTTATTATATGCTGTTTTATGAAAATTAAGTATCCCTACTTCTCTCCTATATATACCTTATCCAAATCTAAAGTCTATTATCCTGCCGAGCAGCAAGAAAATATCAATCAAACAGTTATATCAAGTTCTCTTTCGCCGTCTAATATCGGATAGAGGTTTAGTATGCTTTTTCCCTCGCGATAAGCGAGCGAGAGGGTGCGATAAGAGCCTCCGCTGTTTTTGCCTACGTAGGCGATTATTAAATCCGACAGTTCTACAAGGCGAGCGTTACGACGGTGCATACACCCCTGATAATAATGCTCGCTCAAGGTATCGACGGTGTCTGCGTGGGCGAGGACGTATTCATAGGTGGTTTTATTTTCTCTTGACCACTTGTCGCTCTGCCCCCCACAGGGGACGAGGATATGCAGGGATATATCGGGGTGGCGCATTTTTGCGAGAATGACCGCACGGGCCGCCAAGAGGTCAAAGCCGTATGCCGCACCGTTATAAAATCTTCTTACCCCTTTTTCATACGCCGAATACACTGCGCGAAGAAGCAGGTCGGGCAGTGCCGAGAGGTGTCTGTCTTCTATTTGTCTGTGCCCTGTAAAGGACGCGGCTAATCCCTGCATTACACTACCCTTTCTTTTTTTAGTTTACATAAGTGTAAGAATATAGAATCTTATATCTCTTATATAATACTGTTATAATAGATACAGTTGATATATACTGTTTAACAATATTTTACCGCCTGTATTATTCAAGTTCAAACGCACCGGTATAGAGGCTGTAATACTGACCGCCCTTGGCAATAAGTTCATCGTGGCTACCACGCTCTATAATTTCGCCATGGTCAAGCACCATTATTACATCCGAATTCTTTACGGTGGAAAGACGGTGGGCTATTACGAATACCGTTCTGCCCTCCATAAGAGCATCCATACCTCGCTGAACAATCTGCTCGGTTCGTGTGTCTATGGACGATGTAGCCTCGTCAAGAATCATAACAGGGGGATCTGCTACCGCACATCTGGCTATCGAAAGAAGTTGTCGCTGTCCCTGGCTAAGGTTTGCACCGTTGCCTTTGAGCATTGTTTCATAGCCGCCCGGAAGTCTTGTGATGAAATCGTCAGCGCCTACAAGACGGGCTGCCGCTATACACTCCTCGTCGGTGGCGTCAAGTCTGCCGTAACGAATGTTATCCATTACAGTACCTGTAAAGAGGTTGGTATCCTGGAGAACTATACCGAGGGAGCGACGAAGGGCGCTCTTGGAAATTTTGTTGATATTTATTCCGTCGTATCTTATTTTTCCGTCGGCTATATCATAGAAGCGGTTTATAAGATTGGTTATAGTGGTTTTACCCGCACCTGTCGCACCGACAAAGGCAACCTGCTGTCCCGGCTCGGCATAGAGGGTGATATTTTTTAACACAGGTTTGCCCTCATCGTACTCGAAGTCCACCTCTGTCATACGGACGTCACCACGCAGGGGGGTGTAGGTGAGAGTGCCGTCAGAGTGGGGGTGCTTCCAAGCCCAAAGACCTGTACGCTCGCGACATTCGACAAGGACTCCATCTATCTCTTTAACATTCACGAGGGTAACGTAACCGTCATCTACTTCGTCCTCCTCGTCAAGAAGTTCGAATATACGGGATGCTCCCGCAAGTCCCATAGCGACCGAGTTTATCTGGTTGGAAACCTGACTGACGCTACCCGAGAACTGCTTTGTCATATTGAGGAAAGGTATTACCAAGGCCACGGAAAATGCCTGGGCGGGAATACCGACAATTTGGGTTATAGAAATGTTAAAGGCATTTGAAATAATCAACACTCCCCCCACTATTGCGACAATAACATAGAGAATGTTTCCTATATTATTTAGTATGGGCATAAGGGTGTTGGCGTACTTATTTGCTCGCTCTGCCTCTTTGAAGAGTTCGTTGTTTACACGGTCAAAATCTGCTTTTGTCGCCGACTCGTGGCAGAACACCTTGACCACTCTTTGTCCGTGCATCATCTCCTCTATATAGCCCTCGGTTTTACCCATTGCTATCTGTTGGCGAACAAAGTGCTTTGCCGAGCCACCGCCGATTTTACCGGTGACAAAGAGCATACATACTACGCCTCCTATGACAACGAGAGTCATCCAAACCGAGAAGTAAAGCATTATGGAGATAAGGACTATTATAGTCACCGAGGAAATCAAAAGCTGGGGCAAGCTCTGGGATATAAGCTGGCGAAGGGTGTCAATATCGTTGGTGTAATAGGACATTACGTCACCGTGGTTGTGGGTATCGAAATACTTGATGGGAAGTCCCTGCATTTTGGAAAACATCTTGTCGCGGAACTTCTTAAGTGTGCCCTGGGTTATTATCGCCATAAGCTGGTTGTAGGTGAAGGCGGAGATAAGAGATACTACGTAAATGCATCCAAGTGTTATCACAACACGGATTATGTCGGGAGCGACAGCTCCCCAGTCGCCACTCTTGTAGCTGTTTTCTACAAGAGCAAATACCTGCTGCATAAAGATAGA